>JAICGL010000144.1 GCA_025923175.1 Acidimicrobiia bacterium | reverse complement strand
GTCGGTCTCGCCGGTAAGTTCGAGCGCTTCGAGTTCGTTGCCGAGCAGGATGTCGATCTCCGGAAGGAGAGCTTTGAAGGCGTCATGCTGGAGCGCCACCCACGCCGGGTCCGACAGCGTCAGGGCCACCTTTCGGCCCGCGGCGTGTGCCGCCTCCACAGCCGCCTCCAGCGCTCCTTCGGCACTGGGTAGCCCGACGAGGTAGCCCTCGACGTAGGTGATGCGCGCCGAGGCGACCACCGCCGGGTCGACGTCAGCGGCGGACATCTCGCCGGCCGTCCCGAGATAGGTGCCCATCGTTCGTTCGGCATCGGGGGTGATGAGCACGAGGCACCGTGCCGTCGGCGGGCCGGACGTGCCGGGAGGCGTCGTGTAGACGACACCGGTGGAGCGAAGATCGTGGATGAAGATCTCCCCGAGGGCGTCGTCGCGCACCTTGCCGATGAATGCGACTCTGCCGGCAAGGGAGGCGATCCCGGCAGCGGTGTTGGCGGCAGAGCCCCCCGAGACCTCGATGCCGGCCGGCATCGCGTCGTAGAGCGCGGCCGACTGGTCGTGGTCGACCAGGACCATCGTCCCCTTGACCAGACCGTGCGACGCGATGAAAGCGTCGTCGGAGTGGGCCAGCACGTCCACGATGGCCGAACCGACAGCGACGACGTCGAGAGAAGCGGGAGCAGCGTCCATGAGAACCCGACGCTACCTTGTGCGCCCCGACCGGCGGCGCCGCCCCTAGCCGGTGATTTCTTCCTTGCGCTTGTCGAGGGCGTCGATGAAGTCGTGGTAGGAGCGGGCGAAGGCGTCGACACCCTCCCGCTCGATCGTCTTCGTGAGGTCGTCGTAGTCGACGCCGGCCATCGCCAGGCCGTCCATCACGGCCCGAGCCCCTTCGATGTCGTCTTCGACCGTGTCGGCTCGCGGGTTGCCGTGGTCGCGCAGCGCTTCGATCGAGGCGGGCGCCAGGGTGTTGACCGTGTCCCGGCCGACGAGTTCGTCGACGTAGAGCGTGTCGGAGTACTCGGGGTTCTTCGTCGACGTCGACGCCCACAGCGGCCGCTGCACCTTGGCGCCCTGCTCGGCCAGCGCGTCCCAGCGGGCGCCCGAGTGGCGCTCCTTGAACAGCTGGTAGGCCAGCTTGGCGTTGGCCACCGCCACCTTCCCCCGGAGGGGATGGCCTTCCGGCAGGCGCCGGTCGGCCTCGGTGTCGACGCGGGACACGAAGAACGACGCCACCGAGTTCACCGCCGACAGGTCACCGCCGGCGGCGGCGAGCCGCTCCAGGCCGGAGAAGTACGCCTCGATCACCTCGCCGTAGCGGACGAGCGAGAAGATGAGCGTCACGTTGATGTTGCGGCCTTCGCCGATCATCGTCTCGATGGCCGGGATGCCCTCGGGCGTGGCCGGGATCTTCACCATCACGGTGGGCCGGTCGAGACGCTCGTGGAGTTGGCGGGCCTGGTCGACCGTCCCCGCCGTGTCGGCGGCGAGCTCCGGCGAAACCTCGATGGACACGAACCCGTCGGCGCCGCCGCAGGCGTCAAAGGTCGGACGGAGGAGATCGGCGGCCGTGCCGACGTCGGTGGCCAGCAGCTCCCAGCCGATGTCCTCGCTGCTCAGGCCCTGGCGGGCCAGCGCCTGGATCGTGTCGTCGTACTCGGTGCCGGCCGAGATCGCCTTCTCGAAGATCGTCGGGTTCGACGTGACGCCCCGGATCCCATCGTCGGTGATCATCCGGGTCAGCTCACCGCTCTCCAGCAGCGACCGGCGGATGTTGTCGTACCAGGGGCTCTGGCCGTACTCGTTGAGGCGGGCGATGGGGGATGTCATGGCTGCTCTCTCCTCTCAGCGGTGGCTCCGCCGAACCCCGGGGGGGTGGCCCTGCGGTTTCCGCCGGTGGTCAACAGGGCCAGCGCCCGGTCGACAACGCATTGCGGGGTGAAACCCAGATTCTCCAGGGCCGTGGCCCCCGGGGCCGAAGCCCCGAAACGGTCGAGGCCGATGGTGTCGTCGGCGAAGCGCTCCCAGCCCATGGTGGCGGCCGCTTCCACGGCCAGAGTGGGCACGGTGGGAGGCAGCACCGCCGCCTGCTCCTCCTCGGAGAGGAGCTGGAACAGCTCCCAGCACGGCATCGACACCACGCGGACCGAGGTGCCCGACTCCGCCAGGGCCTTCTGCGCGTCGACGCAGACCGATACTTCGGACCCGGTGCCGATGAGAACGAGGTCGAGGTCGCCGGTTTCGTCGACGAGGACGTAGGCGCCCCGCGCCACGCCCGCCTCCGCCCGCTCCGCCGTCCCCTCCAGGACCGGGAGCTTCTGGCGGGAGAGGATGAAGGCGCTGGGCCCGTCGGAGTTGAGGTGGACCCTCCACGCCTGCGACGTCTCGTTGGCGTCGGCCGGCCGGATGACCCGCAGGCCCGGGATGGCCCGCAGCGAGGCGAGGTGCTCGATCGGCTGGTGCGTCGGCCCGTCCTCCCCGAGCCCGACCGAGTCGTGCGACCACACGAAGGCGGTGCGCGCCTGCTCGAGGGCGGCGAGGCGGACAGATGCCCGCATGTAGTCGGAGAAGATCAGGAAGGTTCCGCCGAACGGGAGGACGCCGCCGTGCAGCGCCATCCCGTTCATCGACGAACCCATGGCGTGCTCCCGCACACCGAAGTAGAGCTGGCGGCCTTTGCGGTCCTCCCGGGAGAAGACCCCGAAGCCCGACAGCTTGGTGCCGGTGTTGCCGGTCAGGTCGGCGCCGCCGCCCAGGAGCCCGGGCACGAGCCCGGCGATGGCGTTGAGGGCGTCGGCGCAGGCAGCCCGGGTGGCGATCTGCTCGCCCGCCGGCCACGACGGCAGCTTCTGCTCCCAACCCAGCCGGCCCCGCCCGGCGAGGCAGGTGACGTACTCCTCGGCCAGTTCCGGCTCCGAGACGTGGAGCTGCTCGACCCGTTGCATCCAGGCCTGCCGTTCGGCTGCCCCCCGCCGCCCGGCCTGCCGGTAGAGCTCCAGCACGTCGTCGGGAGCCCAGAAATCCTCCGGCGGCATGCCGAGGATCTCCTTCACGCGGGCCACTTCCTCGGCGCCGAGCGGTTCGCCGTGCGCCTTCGGGGTGTCGATGAAGTTGGGGGACGGGTAGCCGATGTGGCTGCGGAGGATGATGAGGGAGGGTCGATCCTCCTCGGCGATGCCCTCCCGCAGCGCGGCCTCGAGTGCCTCGGTGTCCTCCGCCACCTCGCCGGCCTGGACGACGTGCCAGCCGTAGGCCTCGAACCGCTTGCCCGCCTCGTCGCTCAGAGCGATCTCGGTCGTGCCGTCGATCGTGATGTGGTTGTCGTCGTACACGTAGACGAGCCGGCCGAGGCCGAGGTGCCCGGCCAGCGAGCCAGCCTCGTGGCTGATGCCCTCCGACAGGTCGCCGTCGGAGCAGATGGCGAAGATGCGGTGGTCGCACACGTCGGAGCCGAAGCGGGCCCGCAGGTTTTCCTCGGCGATGGCCATGCCCACGCCGTTGGCGAACCCTTGGCCCAGCGGGCCGGTGGTCACCTCGATACCGGGAGCGTGGCCGTACTCCGGGTGGCCGGCGGTGCGTGAACCCCACTGCCGGAAGTTCTTGATGTCGTCGAGCGTGAGGCTGTCGGAGCCTCCGGTCCCGGTGAGGTAAAGCATGGCGTAGAGCAGCATCGAGGCGTGCCCGGCCGAGAGGATGAACCGGTCGCGGTCGGGCCAGTCGGGCTCGGCCGCGTCGTAGCGCATGACGCGCGTGTAGAGCACGTGGGCCAGCGGAGCGAGGGCCATGGCCGTTCCCGGATGCCCGGAGTTGGCCTTCTGGACGGCGTCCATCGCCAGCCCCCGGATCACGTTGATGGCCTTGGTCTCGAGCTCGTTCGCCATGCGCGCCTTTCCCTCCGTATGGATCAGCCTGCCAGCCTACCGGCGGCCACCGCCGGGGGTTCGGGGGTGTCCCCCGACATGACAGTGCCCCGGCCGCTAGGCCTTTCCCCGTGGCTACCCGATGTGGTCACCGCCACACACTCCCCCGCGGAGTGTTTTAGGAGGTGAACAGGGCGAGGCTGGCTGTGAAGCCGTGGAGGAAGTTGCGCGCCCCGACGGGCCCGAGCTCACCGGCGCAGAAGCACCCCGCCAGGGGGAGGGGGCCGAGGAGCTGGTCCACGACGCCGGCGTCGTGGTCGGCCTCGCCGAAGAGCCGCTGGCCCCGCCCGTTGCACGTGAAGAGCAGGGCGGCGTCGGCCTGGGCCGACGTCAGGAGATCGCGCAGATCCTCGTCGGCAGAGCCGGCGTCGCGAACCTGGAACTGCACGGTGCGGCCCACTTCGATGGTGTCCCCCACGGCGATGGCACCGCTGTTCTGATCGGCGCCGACCACGCCCCGCACGAGGAAGTCGCCGCGGCTGAATTCGAGCCGCGTCTCGTCGACGACGCAGCCGATCTGCAGCCCCCTCCGCATCAGCTCCCGCTCCTCGTCGGAGGCGTCGGTGGCCGTCTCCTGGAGCCGGTGCAGGGCGGGCTTGCCGCCGAGCTCGAGGATGAAGTTCCGGTCCGACTTGGTCACGACATAGGGCTTGCCCACCGGCCGGCAGCCCTGCGAGACGACAGTGCGGATCTCGACACCGCCCGCCAGCAGCGCACCCACGGCGCCGGCGTCGGTGATCTGGTCGTCGACCACGAGCCGGTTGCCGCCGGGCTGCATGGCCGCCGAGGCCAACCCCCCGATGACCTGCAGCTTGGGCAGGTCCTCGTTGACCCGTTCGAGGAAGGCGTCGGCCGGGAACGTGAACGGGTCGGCGAGGAGGAGCATGGTGCCGTCGGGGTGGTCGGGCCAGCCGATCAGCGACGGGCCGTCGGGGGTGGGGACGACTTCCAGGCGAACGGGCGTCAGGAGCGTCTCGGGCAGCCGGGCGGCGAAGAGGGAGAGGGCGGGGGATTCCTCCACCTCCCGGCCCCCGCCAATCACCGCCCCGGCGGTGCCGCCCAGCAGGACGGTGGGGTCGAGGAGGCCCCGAACCGACGAGGCGACGTCCTCGAACGCGCCGACATGGTGGGGCGAGGCGAACAGCACGACGAGGTCGGGCCGCTCGTCGCTCATCGCCTCGAGAACCTGCCCGACGGCCTCACCGACGGCCTGCGACGGCACCGGATGCTCGGACAGCCCGAAGGCGTAACGCATCTACTGATCGTAGGCGCGGTGCATCGTTTCGATGTCCCAGGTCTCCAGCGTGCGCTGCTCGGCCCGCCACTGGCCCTGGCCGGAGCACATGGTGGCCTGCGGTTGGAACTCGTTGCTGGCTTCCACGCAGCGGGCCTGCGCCGAGGCGGAGTCGGCCTGGGTGACGGCAATCTTGTCGATCTCGTCGAGCGTCTGCGGGTGGTAGAAGACCAGCGCGTGACCCAGCTCGTGGGTCAGGGTCGAGGCGAAGTCGACCGTGGCGGCGCACAGCCCGGGGTTGACGGCCCGGAAGGTGCCGCCGCCGCAGTTCTCCCAGTTGGCGGTGGCGTCGTCGGCGCCGGCGAACCAGTCCGTCCGGGGGGCGAGGCGGATCTGGACGGCCTGCATGCTGTGGGCGGCCGGCTTGCGGTCGGGGCAGACGCCGATGTTGGTGGTGAAGGTCGTGTCGCCCTGGCGCTCGAGGTAGGTCTCGGCCAGCACGTCGGTGGTGTCGGTGCCCTCGAGCGGCCGGTACTGGATGAGGACGTCGGCCGGGCCGTCGGGCACGCGGACGACGGTGTTCGCCCGCCGGGAGGTGCGGAGTACCCCGTCCCACCGGACGATGGCCTCGTTCAGCCGGTCCGAGTAGGAGTTGTCGGGGAAGGGGTAGGCGGGGTCGGCCGCCACGGTGATGGTCTTGCCGGCCGGCCACAGGCAGCTGCTCCAACCGAGCTTGTTGTCGGGGATGGTGCCGGCCTTGGCGGCCGAGACGGGGAGGGTCATCCCGGCCACGACGAAGCCCGCGACGAGCCACGTCCTGGCCGGAGAGCGGGGTTTCCGACGGTCCATACACCCGATGAACGACCGGAACCACCCGTCATGACGGGAAATGTCGGATTTTGTAGACAAACGTCGCTTGTGCCCTGTCTGCACCAGTTTCTGTCGCCTTCCGGTTACCCAATCCCCGCCTGGTCGATGATGATCACGTCCACAGAACCGGGTCCGTGCACCCCGACGGTGAGCACCAGCTCGAGGTCGGCGGAACGGGACGGCCCGCTGACCCAGACGAGATTGGACGGCAGATCACCGTCGGGGCCCGTCGGTGTGCAGCGACGGATGGCCTCGGCGAGGTCTTCGACCATCGTGTCGCGCAAGACGAGACAAATGTGCGCGGGCGGGACGAGGCTCGTTGCCCGGGGTGCCAGCGGCCCGCAAGTGATCCCGACCGTGCCGCTGGCCGCCGCGGCGGCGACGGCTCCGGTGACGCCCACCCCGGCCTCCGCCAGCCGCTCCCGCCAGAACACGTCCTCGGGCGTGAGCACCTCCAGCCCCGCGTCTCCCAGGTGCCCCTCCACCCCCAGGCGCTCGATCACCGAATCCCCGGTCGAGAGCGCGACGGCGGAGCCTCCGGCTCGCTCCTTGCACAGCTCCACCAGCAGGTCGAGCGCCTCCCCGACCCCCAGAGGCCCATGGGCCGTCCCGCCGACGGCGGCCAGGATCTCCGAGAAGCGTTCGACGAGGTCGGCGGTCACCGGAGGTCCTCTGTCACCAGCCCTCCTCCTTCCGGGAGGCGAGACGCTGGCGGAAGGAGCGGGCGGCGGGCAGCGGGATGTCACGGCCTTGCCCCCATCCCGACACGAGCGGTGCCTTCCGGATGAGCGCGTCCGGGGCCAGCTGACCCAGCCGGCGGGCGGCTGCCGCGGTCAGGCGGTAGCCGGTCGGGGAGGCCCACACGCGAGCCCAGACCCCGAAGCCGATCCGGCGCGCCGCCCGTGAGCCCGGGGTCGTGTCCCCGGGGTGCCCGGGGGCGTCGCCTGCCTCTCCCACCGCGCTCGCAGCCTCGGGGGCGTGGCCGGGCCAGGGGGCGGCCGGCGGGACGGCGGGGCCCGGGTCGCGCAGATCGGCCCGGAGGCGGACGAGGAGGTCGGCCAGGGGGATGCCCACCGGGCAGACCTCACTGCAGGCGCCACACAGCGATGAGGCGTCGGGCAGGTCACGGCCCTCGGTCCCGCCCGACAGCAACGGAGTCAGCACGGCGCCCATCGGGCCGCTGTAGACGGCGTCGTAGGCGTGGCCGCCGATCCGGCGGTAGACCGGGCAGACGTTGAGGCAGGCGCCGCAGCGGATGCAGCACAGCATCTCCTCGTACGGCGTGCCGAGCAGCGACCGGCGGTTGTGGTCGAGGAAGAGGACGTGCAGCTTCTCCGGCCCGTCGACCTCGCCCGGCCGTCGCGGCCCGGTGATCATCGACACGTACGTCGATAGGCGTTGGCCGGTGGCCGTGCGTGTCAACAGCGGAAGAAGCACGCCGAGATCCTCAAAGCGGGGGATGACCTTCTCCACCGGCATGACCGCAACGTGCACCCGCGGCAGCGACGTGCACATGCGACCATTGCCCTCGTTGGTGACGAGGACGATCGTGCCGGTGTCGACGGCAGCGAAGTTGACGCCGGTAATGCCCATCTCGGCGGACAGGAACTTGCTCCGGAGGCGCTGCCGGGCGAAGGCGCACAGGGCCGTGCGGTCGTTGGGTAGGGCCTCCCCGGCGGCCTCCGAGAACAGGGCCGCCACCTGCGGCACGGTCTTGTGCACCGCCGGGGCGATGATGTGCGACGGCATCTCCCGGGCCAGCTGGATGATGTACTCCCCGAGGTCGGTCTCGACCACCTCGATGCCCTCGCCCTCGAGCGCGGCGTTGAGGTGGATCTCCTCGGTCGCCATGGACTTCGACTTGACCGCCAGCCGCACGCCCTCTTCCCGGGCGATGCCCAGCACGATCTGGCGGGCCTCCTCCGGGCCGGCCGCCCGGTGCACCGTGATGCCCCGCGACTCCAGCTTGGTCTGGAGGCGGTCGAGCCAGCCGTCGAGATCGGCGAGGACCTCCCGGCGGATGGCCGCTCCTCGCCGGCGCCGATCGACCATGTCGGGGTCGGTGCGAGCCGCCGTCCCCTCGGCGCCGAGCGCGGCGGTCACCTTGGCCAGGGCCGTCTGGAGGTGCTCGTCCTCGATGGCGCGCCGGGCCCGGTCGGCCAGCGACAGGCGGGCGGCGGTCTGAGCTTCCGCGACGACCGGTTCGGGGGTCACCGCAGCGCCCGCCCCAGGAGCTCGGCGAAGTGGACGGGCTCGGGCCCCTGGCCCGTCCGGCGGCGCCGGCCCGTCAGGTGCAGGAGGCAGCCGGAGTCGCAGGCGGCCAGGTAGTCGGCGCCGGTGGCGGCGGCCTGGGCCAGCTTGTCGTCGGCCATCGGCGCCGAGATCTCACCATGCTTGGCCGCGAACGTGCCGCCGAACCCGCAGCACTGTTCGGGTTCGGCCATCTCCACGAGGGTCGCCCCGGCGGCCTCGAGCAGCCGGCGGCCCGAGTCCTTGAGGCCCAGCACCCGCAGGCCGTGGCAGGCGTCGTGGACCGTCACCGTCACGCCGGATGCGAGGGGCGCCGCCCTGGCGATCTCCTTGGTGGCGCCGAGCCGGTCGACGAGGAACGACGTCAGTTCGTAGGTGCGGC
>JAICGL010000143.1 GCA_025923175.1 Acidimicrobiia bacterium | reverse complement strand
GGGATGTGCTCGTCGTCGCGCTCGCTCATGTTCGTCCTCCGGCCCTATTGCTCGAGTCAGCCCAATGGTCGGCCGGCACGCGGTCCCAAGCAGCGGACGACGGCACAGAGCGGCTGAGTATTTCTACTCTGGCTTACAAGGGGCTCTCCGGGGCTGTGTCGTCGCGATCACACAGCTTGTATCACCGTCGTCATAGAGCTCCCTCACAGCGGCTTCCGTGTGTGCCTGCCGCGACATCCACACGGTACGAACTGCGTGGTCAGTCTTCATCGGGACGGTGGCTCAATCTGCCGGGAGACGATGGGTAGATGTACCCATGCGTCCGTCATGACGTCAGTTGTGGCCTCACCGTCCGAGCGGGAACCAACCTGCGTCGAGGGACGGGCGGCCGCCTGTCTTGAACTGGGCGACGGCGTCGCGAAGGCGGGCTTCGGCGGTGGGGGAGGCGAAGAGGCGGGACTGCGTCTCGAGGAAGTCGGCGAGGGCCGCTTCGTGCGGTGTTTCGAGCGACGTCGTGATGATCCGCTTGCATTCGCCGCAGCTCGGGAGGTTGTCGGCGTTGAGGGGGGTGACGAGTTCTTCCCATGCCGCTTCGAGTCCGCCGACCGGGACGACCTGGTCGACGACGCCCCACTGGGCCGCCTGGCCCGCGGTGAGGACGGCGCCGCCGAGGAGCAGCGCCTTGGCCCGGGCGACGCCGACGAGGCGGGGGAGCCGCCATGGGGCCATGCCGGGCAGGAAGCCGACTTCGCGGGAGGCGGGGATGGCCAGTGTCGCCCGGTCGGTGGCGATGCGCAGGTCGCAGGCCAGCGCCAGCTGCAGCCCGCCGCCGAGGCAGAACCCGTCGACGAGCGCGACCACGAGCTGGTTGATGGTCTCCAGGTGGTGAAGGGCCACCTCCCACCACTCAACGGTGGTGGCGTTGAGCCGCCAGCCCTCGGCCGCAGCCTTCAGGTCGAGCCCCGCACCGAAGTGGTCCGACGACGAGCGGACCGCGACGACGTCGAAGTCGTCCCGGTTCTCCAGCTCAGACGTCACGTCCAGAAACTCCCGCAGGAACGCCTCGTTCTGGGCGTTGAGCACCTCGGGACGATCGAGCGTGACGAACACTCGCCGCCCGTCCTGCCGCACATCGATGGTCTCGTGAGAACTGGGCATCCGCTCAGTCTTGCCTGCGCCGGACGCGAGTTGCTGACCGGCTTCGCCGGGGTAGGGATTACTCGGGAGAGTCAACGAGGAGGTAGCGATGGGCTACACGGCCAAGATCGACCGTGAGCTCTGCGTGGGGGCCGGCGCGTGCATCGAATCGGCGCCCAAGGCGTTTGAGTTCGACGACGAGCACATCGCCGTCGTCCGCCCCGAAGCGGAAGAAGAGCCCGACGGGAAACTCCTTGAAGTCGCCCGCGAGTGTCCTGCCACCGCCATCCTCATCTACGAGGACGGCAAAGAGGTCGACATCTTCGGCTGACCCGCACCGGGTTCAGTCGAACGTGATGACACCCCGGATGTTGCGCCCGGCGTGCATGTCGGCGTAGCCCTCGTTGATCTGGTCGAGGGAGTAGGTGCGGGTGACGAGCTCGTCGAGCTTGAGCTGGCCCGCCTTGTACATCCCCAGCAGGCGGAGCATGTCCTTGCTGGGGGACAGCGATCCGTAGAGCACGCCTTGGATGCGCTTCTGGAACATGGCCAGGATGAACGGGCTGACCGGGATGCTCTGGTCGCTGACCGGCCCGATGCCCACGACGGCGATGGTGCCGCCCTTGCGCACGGTGTCGAAGGCCTGGCCGATGTGCTCACCCCTGAGGACGCCGATGGTGAGGATGGCGCTGTCGGCTCCCTGGCCGTTGGTCGATTCCTGGGCCAGCCGGGCGGCCTGCTGGATGTTCTCCACCGCGTCGGTGGCGCCGAATTCCAACGCCGCTTCCCGCTTGAAGGGAATGGGGTCAACAGCGATGATCCGGGCCGCTCCGCAGAGCTTGGCTCCCTGCACGGCGTTGATGCCGATGCCGCCGATGCCCATGATGATGACGACGTCGCCCGGCCGCACGTTGGCGCCCACCTCGGCCGAGCCGACGCCGGTGGGGACGCCGCAGCCCACGAGACAGGCGGACGTCAGCGGAATGTCGTCGGGGATCCGCACGCAGCTGATGCTCGGGGCGATCGTGTACTCCGAGAAGGTCGAGACCATGCACATCTGACCGACCTCGGTCCCGTCCTTGTGCATGCGGTAGGTCCCGTCGAGCTGGCAACCGGCCAAGAGCATGGCGCCGGAGTCGCAGAGGTTCTGCATCCCTCCGGCGCACCAGCGGCACCGTCCGCAGCCGGGGATGAACTGGATCAGGACGTGGTCGCCGGGGGCCACGTTGGTCACCGCCGACCCCACTTCCTGCACGATGCCGGCCCCTTCGTGCCCGCCGGCGAAGGGCAGCTTCATGGCCGGCATGTCGCCGGTCACCAGATGGTCGTCGGAGTGGCAGAGACCGGCGGCGGCCATCTTGATCAGGACCTCGGTGGGTCCCGGCCCGTCGAGGTCGACCTCGGTGACTTCCCACTTCCCCGGCTGGGAGAACAGCACGGCGGCGTTGGTCTTCATCGGTCTCCTCCGATCGGTGGTGAGACGAGGTCGCTAAGTTTGTCGCACCCGCCGCCGTAGCGCACTCCGGAGGTCGGGCAAAAGTGCTCGTAGCGACCGTTCCTGGGCGCAGCCGGCCCAGACGCCGCTGGCGTAGGCGAGGTCGTCGGCGAGTTGCAGGGCGGCGAACCGGGCCGGGTCGAGCGCCGGTCTCCGGTGAAACCACTCCAAGAGGCCGGGCACGGCCACGGCAGCGGCGAGGACGGCCCGGGTTCGCGCGCCGCCGGCCACGCCCACGACGACGGCCACCGGCGTCCAAACCCGGCGCAGCGCCCGGGCCAGCGCCAAGCCACCTCGCACATGGCCCATCCCGGCCAGTCGGATCGCCTCCCCCTGGGGGACCTGGCGGCGCAGTGCGGCGAGCGAGTAGGCAGCAGCCGCCGCGCCGAGCAGCGGCTGGCCGGCCGCCGCCAGGGCCCAGGTGCCGGCCGTCCACGGTGACATGACCGCCGGGGCGACGGCCCAGCCGTGTCGCCGCGCCAGCGGCGCCGCCGACGTGCCGTAGCGGTAGCGCTGCGTCATCCAGGCAGGCCAGCTCGGTCGGATCGGGTGGTGGACGACGGCGCGAGGTTCGTAACGCACGCTCCACCCAGCGGCGTCGAGCCGCCAGACGAAGTCGACGTCTTCGCCGACGGTCAGGGCTTCGTCGAACCCGTCGAGCTCCTCGAGGGCGCTCCGACGGACGACGAGCGCCGCGGTCGGCACGTAGGCCGCCGGGCTTCCCGGTCGGACGATCGCCTCGCGGTCGCCAAGGTCCAGAGGCGAAGCGACCGCCTCGTAGGCGGCAATCGGGCCGCCGCCGCGATCGGGAGCAGGCGACGAAACGATCCTGGGGGCAACGGCGGCCACCTGCGGATCGGCGAAGTGGGGGAGTAGGACATCGAGCCATCCCGGTTCGGGTTCGCAATTGGCGTCGACGAAGGCGACGAACGGCGCGTCGCTCGCCCGCCAGCCGTCGTTGCGGGCCGCCGCCGGGCCACCATGCGCGATCCGGTGCAGCAGCGTGGTTCCGGGACCTGTGCTGCGGGCGGTGACGCCCGCCACATCGTCGGAGGCGTCGTCGACGATGACGATCGGCGGCCCGCCGGCCATGGCGGCGAGCGTGGCAGCGAGCCCATCGGCGTCGTTGCGGACCGGAATGACCACGACCGCCTCGGGCAGCGGAGCGGGCACCGGCGGCCGGGGGTGGGCGACGCCAGCATCGAGGAGACGCCTCGCCAGACTCTGGGCGCCCGCCGAGTGGGGGACGGCCTCGCCGGCCGCCCACCGGTCGACGAGCATCCGCCCGGCCGGGGTAAGCCGAAGCAGCCTGATCGGCGCCCCGCCAATCAGCACGGTGCCATCGCCCGCCCACCGCACCCGCGGGTCGAGCGCTAACCGGAAGTCGGCGGGCAGCAGCCCGGCGTCCGGCACGACGGTCGTCGTCACGTGGCCGTCATTCCTGCGTCGACCGGAAAGACGCCTCCGGTGACGCCGCTGGCGTCTTCGCTGCACAGCCAGGCGACGAGGGCCGCGACCTCCTCGGGTTCGACGAGGCGGCGCAGGGGATGGTGGACGGCGAACATCGTCGGGCTGTCGAGGTTGTAGAACGTGGCGCTGGCTTCGAGCATGGCGCCGGTGGTGGACCCCGGCGCGACAGTGTTGGCGGTGATGCCGTACTCGCCGAGTTCGGTGGCCAGGCTGCGAACCAGACCGATGACAGCGTGCTTCGCTGCGGTGTAGCCGGCCAGTTGGGGCAGACCCAGCACGCCACCTGCTGAGGAGATGGCGACGAAACGCCCCCAGCCGCGGCGCAACAGAGCGGGAGCGGCAGCCCTCGCCAGGCGCCACACACCATCGAGGTTCACGCCGAGCATCGTCGACCATTGCTCGTCGGTGGTGTCCCACGCCGGTTGCCCGCCAACGATGCAGCCCGCCACCGCCACCGCAGCGTCGAGTCCTCCGAAGCGTTCTTCGGCTGCGGCGACGGCCGCGTCGAGGGCGCCCTGGTCCCGGACGTCACCGATGACGGACAGGGCGCGGTCGCGACCGCCGCAGTCGAGGACGACCGCCTCGAGATCGGCCGGTGAGGCCAGCGGGTAGCTGAGGACCGGGTCGTCGGCGCACCGGTCGAACAACACGAGCCGCCATCCGTTCCTGGCCAGGTGCCGGGCCGTGGCTGCGCCGATCCCACGTGCCGCCCCGGTGATGATCGCCACCCGCCCCTCGGGCGGAGCAGAGATGCTCATCCCGACCACGCCTCCACGCTCGCCACGAGATCGGCGGCGAGCTGGTCGAGCAGGCGCTCACCCTCATCGGCAGTGGCGCCGGCCGGATCGCCGAGCACCCCATTGGCCGACACGGCGGCGACGCCGCTGCGGCGGAGTTCGCCCATCAGGTCGGCGAGCGGCGCGGTCTCGCCCGGTTCGGCCGCCCCGAGCCGAACGGCGTCGGCCGACAAGGCGAGCAACAGTGACGTCTCGGTCCGTCCGGCATGGGCGTCGCCGTTGGGAACCCGGGGCGTCCAGGCCAGGACCCGGCGCCCTTCACCCCGCAGTGTCGCCACGGCCGCGGCCAGCGGCCCGGCGTTGCCGCCATGGCCCGACACGAGGACCACGCCGGCGAAGGCGTCGGCCGAGCGCACCAGTTCGACGACGACCAGCTCGAGAGCGGCTGCGCCGATCGACAGGGTGCCGGGGAAGTCGGCGTGCTCACCGGCCGAGCCGTAGGGGAGCAGCGGGGCCACCAGCATGTCCGGCCGGGCGGCGGCGAGACGGCCGGCCAGAGCCACGGCGATCTCAGAGTCGGTCTCCAGCGGAAGGTGCGGCCCATGCTGTTCGGTCGATCCGAGCGGAACGACGACGATCGACGCTGCGGCCGACGCCGCCACTTCGGGCCAGGTCAACGATCCCAGCGGAAGGTGTCTCGCGATCCGGTCATCCGTACGATCCACCTCCGCGCCTCAGTCCGGCGCGTCACCGAGCCGCTGGACAAAGCCCGGCGGCACGAGGATGTCGGTCGGGGTCAGTTCGCTGACCGAGCTGCGGCCGAGGGCGAGCAGCGCCGAGTCGATCCCGTTGCGGAGGATGTCGAGGACGTTCTCCACTCCCGCCTGCCCGTTGGCCGCCAGGCCCCACAGGTAGGCACGGCCGATCATCACCGCCCGGGCGCCGAGCGCGACCGCCTTGACGACGTCGGAGCCGCGGCGGATGCCGCCGTCCATCAGGACCTCGATGTCCCTGCCCACGGCGGCCACGATGGGCGGCAGGGCGCGGATCGTGGCCGGCGTCCCGTCGAGGTTGTTGCCTCCGTGGTTCGACACCGAGATGGCGGTGGCGCCGATGTCGACCGCCCGACGCGCGTCGTCGACCCGCATCACGCCCTTGAGCATGAAGGGGCTACCCCACTCCTGGCGCAGCCACTGCAGGTCGTCCCACGACGGCGGCGGTGTCATCATCCATTCGCCGTAGGCGCCGAAGAAGGTCGGGGCCGGCTCACCGGCGGCGCCCCAGTTGGGGACGCTGAGATCGGGCAGCGCCTTCGTCCTCGCCCACTGGGCCAGCCAGCGCGGCCGGCGCAGCACTTCGGGGGCATAGCGCAGCGCCGCTTTGGCATCGACGCGCTCGGGGATGAACGGGCTGCCCCAGTCGCGAGCATGGACGAACGACCAGTCCAGCGTCACGATGAGACCGACGATCCCCGCCGCCCTCGCCCGCTCGATCCGCTGGGCGAGCCGCTCCCGCGACCCGCTCCAGTAGACCTGGAGGAAGGTCTGCGGGTTGGCGGCGACGACCTCCTCCATCGGCTTGCTGGCAAACGAACTCAACCCCATGGCCACCCCGCGGGCGGCGGCAGCCCGGGCCACGGCCAGCTCGCCGTCGGGGTGCACCGCCTGCACACCGGTCGGCGACATGAGGACGGGCATAGCGATCTCCTGGCCCATCGCCGTCGTGGTCAGCTCCCGCTTGGCCGACAGGCCAGCCATGTGGGGAGCGAAGCCGAGCTCGCCGAAGGCGGCGACGTTGTCGGCCAGGGTCAGGCCGCGCTCCGACCCGGCCCGGATGGCGAGATGCACCGACCTGGGCAGGCGCTTCGCGGCGCGGCGCTCCGCCTCGGCAACCGACTCGAACCAGTCGTTGCCCATCAGCCGCCCACCATCGAAGCGGCGCTCAACGGGTTCTCGTCGCACGCACGCTCAGGCCGGCGCCGCTGCAGCGTGACCGGCACGGCCCGGGAGTGGTCGAGCGACGGCCGGGGCGCCGACCCGGGCGCCACCTTGACCAGCTGCAGCTCCCCGAACCCCTTGACGCACTCGGGGTCGGGCCCGTCGAGCGGCAGGCCGGTGAAGAACTTGGCCGCCATGCAGCCCCCGCGGCAGGAGTCGTAGGCCGAGCAGGCGGCACAGGCGCCGCCCGACTGCGGGCCCCGCAGCGACCGGAACAGCTCCGACTCCCGCCAGACGCCGGCGAAGCCGCCTCCGTCGCGCACATTGCCCGCCCGGAACGCATCGTGAATGGCGAACGGGCAGGCGTACACGTCACCGACGGGGTCGATGAGGCACACGACCCGTCCGGCGCCGCAGAGGTTCAACCCCGGCAGCGATTCCCCGTAACCCGCCAGGTGGAAGAACGAGTCGCCGGTGAGTACATCCTCGCCGTGGGCCAGCAGCCAGTCGTACAGCTCCCGCTGCTGGGCCGCCGTCGGATGCAGCTCGTCCCAGACGTCGGCGCCCCGACCCGACGGCCGCAATCGGGTGAGCCGCAGCTGGGCGCCGTACCGGTCGGCCATGGCCTTGAACGCGTCGAGCTGCCCGATGTTGTGACGGGTGCAGACGACGGAGAGCTTGAAGCCCCGGAACCCTGCGGCGGCCAGGTTCTCCATGGCGCGCACGGCGGTGGCGAACGAGCCCTCGCCCCGTACCGCATCGTTGACCTCGGTGGTCGCGCCGTCGATCGAGATCTGCACGTCGACGTAATCGCTCGCCGCCAGCCTGGCGGCCACCTCAGGCGTGATCCGTACGCCGTTGGTCGAGAACTTCACCCCGACGTGATGCGCGGTGGCGTAGTCGACCAGCTCCCAGAAGTCGGGCCGGATCGTCGGCTCGCCGCCACCGATGTTCACGTAGAACACCTGCATGCGTTCGAGCTCGTCGATGACGGCCTTCGCCTCGGCGGTGGTGAGCTCGGCCGGGTCGCGCCGCCCCGAGCTGGAGAGGCAGTGGCGGCACGCCAGGTTGCAGGCGTAGGTCAGCTCCCATGTCAGGCAAATGGGCGCGTCGAGCCCCTGGGAGAAGTGCTCGACGAGCGGGACGGCCACGCTCACCCGTTCCGCTCCCGGAGCATGTCGGTTTCGGCCAGCCGGGCCAGGGCGCGTTCGTAGGCCCGCAGCTCGCTCGGCCCAACACCGGCATGAACGCAGGCGTCGCGGGCTGTCGGCGCCTCACCCAATCCCTCGACCACCGCCAGGAGCCGCCGATCCTTGAGGAACGACAGCCGCCGAGTCCCGAAGTGGTAGAGCAGCGCCCCGAATGGCTCGGGCCGCACCGACACGTGGGGCGCCAGCGCCCAGGCCTGATCGAGAACGGACACGACTAGTAGACGCCGCACATCCCGTCGATGGACACGTCTTCGACGAGCAAGTCTTCCTCGATCAGCTCGTCCTCTTCGAGGACGCCTTCGTCGGTGACAGGGGCGGTCTGGGGTGCGGGCGCAGAAACAGGATTGTCCATGCGTGCAGAATAATTGCACTCGGTGCAATAGTAAAGGGGTGCCCGCCGATCACAGACTCGGACGCCCCCCGGTCACCAGCCGGATGGAACTGGAGCGCACCGCGCTCGACCTGTTCATCCGCCACGGCTTCACCGAGACGACCCTCGACGACATCGCCGCCGCGGCCGGCATCGCCCGGCGAACGTTCTTCGGCTACTTCTCCTCGAAGAACGACGTCGTGTGGGGCGACTTCGACGCCGGGCTGCGCGCGATGGAGGCACGGCTCGCGCAGACACCGGACGACGTGCCGCTGCTGCAGGGGCTGGGCCAGGCGGTGGTCGAGT
>JAICGL010000142.1 GCA_025923175.1 Acidimicrobiia bacterium | reverse complement strand
GACAACGGGTTCCACAGATACGTCGACCCGACAACGACCTCCGGCCGCCGCGGCCGCAGGATGTGCAGCAGCACGATAGGGATGGCCAGCGCCAGCAGCGCCAACCCAGCCGGAGCGGTGAAGCTCATCGCCGCCCCGCCGCATTCTGGCGTTCCTGACCGCGGTTATGCCGCGGTGAGGAACGCCAGTTCCGCGCCGGTTCCAACTGGCGTTCCTGACAGGGCGATAGCCGCGGTGAGGAACGCCGGTTCTGCGCTGCCAATTGGCGTTCGTTTACCGGGATACGGCGGAAAAGGAACTCCAGTTGCGTGCCGGCCCCAATTGGCGTTCGTTTACCGGAATACGGCGGAGAAGGAACGCCGGTTTGGGCGTGGGTCATCATCGCAGGACGCCCGCTTCGCGCCAGTTGCCGAGCAGGATCGGCTCGAGGTCGTCGTGGGAGCCGATGCGGACGTAGGCGGCGCCGGCGGCCCGGGCGCGGGCGGCGACGCTGTCAGCCCAGGCTTCCGCCGCTTTGGCGTAGCCGGCCACCGTGTCGGGTGAGCAACTCACTGCGACGCGGCCGGCCCCTTCGGCGTCGACGAGCTCGAGGTCGCCGACGAAGTCGGGTTTGAGGTCTTCCGGAGCCAGGATGTGGACGATCACGACGTCGCCGCCTCGGGCGGGGAGGCGGGACAGGCCTGTCTCCCATTCGGGGGTCAGGAGGTCGGAGCAGACGATGGTGAGGCCGGGCGGGCCCGGGCGGGCGAGGAGGTGCGTGGCGGCGGCGGCGAACGGTGTCGCGCCCGACCCTTCGAGCGCCTGCAAATGACGGAACAGGAGGGGCGCGGCGGTGCGGCCAACGAAGCGCGGCGCGGCCCCCTCGAGCGGAAACGTGTGCAGCGTGACGGGATCGCGGCGGACGAGCGCCACGAACCCGAGCGCCCCGGCGACGCGAGCCGCCTGGGCGAGCTTCCCGCCGCGACCCATCGATGCCGACGTGTCGATCAGGAGCCGGAGACGGACCTCGTCCTCCGCCTCGTAGAGCTTGAGCAGCAACGTGTCGAGGCGCGCATAGAGGTGGTAGTCGATCCGCCGGAAGTCGTCGCCCGGGTGATACGTGCGGTAATCGGCGAAGTCCAGCGAGCTGCCATGCCGCGGCGAGCGGTGCTCACCGGCCAGCTGCCCGGCGAGCCGTCGCCTCGTCCCCATCTGCAGCGTTTCCAGCCGCGCCAACAGCCGCGGCGACAGCAGCTCGCTCACGCCGCCGCTCCGGTTGCGCCATCTGGTGTTCGTCGTTTACCGGGATACGGCGGAAATAGGACGCCGGTTGGGTGGCCCGGCCGCGTTGCGCCAACTGGCGTTCGTTTACCGGGATACGGCGGAAAAGGAACGCCGGTTTGGCGCCGCGAGGCGGTCGAGATCACGAGGCGCCTCGGAGGCCGGGCTTGGGTTCCTCGATGGAGCCGAGGACGGCGGAGACGATGTCGTCCGCGGTCACGCCGTCGGCGGTGGCTTCGTAGCCGAGGACCAGGCGGTGGCGCAGGGCCGGGCGGGCCATGGAGCGGATGTCGGCGGCCGACACGTTGGGGCGGCCGTCGAGGAGCGCGGCGGCCTTGGCCGCGAGCACCAGCGCCTGCGCGCCTCGGGGAGACGCGCCGACCCGGACGTAGCGCTTCACCGATTCGGGGGCTCCGGCGCCGTCGGGGTGGCTGGCGACCACGAGATCCACGGCGTGGGCGACGAGGTGGGAGGCAACCGGCACCTGTCGGGTCAGCTCGATCATGGCGACGAGGGTGTCGGCGTCGGCAACCTTCTCCAGCGCAGCGTGCGTCGCGCCGGTGGTGCGCTCGACGACCTCGGCGAGCTCGGCGGCGGACGGGAAGGGCACCAGCGCCTTGAGGAGGAACCGGTCGAGCTGCGCCTCGGGGAGCGGGTAGGTGCCCTCCATCTCGATCGGGTTCATCGTGGCCATGACGAGGAACGGGCGGGGGAGGGCTCGGGTTTCTCCGGCCACGGTCACGGCTCGCTCGGCCATCGCCTCCAGCAGCGCCGACTGCGTCTTCGGCGTTGCCCGGTTGATCTCGTCAGCCAGGACCAGCTGGGCGAACACCGGGCCCGGCCGGTAGCGGAACTGGCGCCGGCCCGCCTCGTCCTCCTCGAGGACGTTGGTGCCGACGATGTCGGCCGGCATGAGGTCGGGGGTGAACTGCAGCCGCGAGAACGAGAGGCTCAGCGCCTCGGCGAGTGTCTTGAGGAGCACCGTTTTGCCGAGACCCGGCACGCCTTCGATGAGCGCATGCCCTTCGCAGACAAGGCAGACGAGCACGAGCCGCACGAGGTCCTGCTGCCCGACGATGACGCGCCCCACCTGCGCCTCAATGGCCGCCGCTACTTCGGCGTACGCCTCGGGGGTGAGTTCGGACGTGGTGTTGGTCGGAAAGGCGGTCATGCTGCTCCAAGGAATTCGGAGGGCCAGACGAGGGCCCGAAGAGACGGGGGAAGGTTGAACTCATCGAGAGACGGTTCTGCGGCCCGGGTCGAAGCCTGGGCGCGTCTCCGGCGCGTTGATTGAGGAAGACGAGGGCTCATGGGTTACTCCGCTCCTAGCGAGTCGAAGTAGGCGCGGACCAGCGCCCGGAGGGACGGGGGGAGGTTCAGGGAGTCGAGGGCGCGGGTGGCTTCGGAGCGGTAGTAGGGGAGAGCGCGTTCCAACGGGACCTGGGCGCCGCTGGCGCGGTGTTGGCCTTGACCGCGGCCGGCGGCGGTGGTCGGGCCCTGGCCTGGGCGGCCGCCGAGGTTGATCTGCTCGCCGTCGCCGCCGGCGATCGGGTCGTAGACCGTGGCGGACTGGAGGCCGACGGAAGCGTTGTGGCCGGAGCCGTTCGGCGTGCCGGGGCCACCGCGGCCGCCTTGGCCGGGGCCGGCGGCGGAGGACCCACCGACCTGGCCGCTGGGTGATCCGGTGCCCTGGCCGGATCCCTGACCCCGACCGGATCCCTGTCCCTGGCCCTGACCTTGTCCCTGACCCTGACCCTGGCCTTGGCCTTGTCCTTGACCCTGGCCTTGTCCTTGGCCCTGTCCCTGTCCTTGGCCCTGGCCTTGCGCGCCCTGGTTGCCTTGGCTCGACTGAGGGCCGGCGGCGAGGCTGGCTTGGGTGGAGGCCAGGGCACCGAGAGCCTGGGCGGTGGCCTCCTGGTTGCCGACAGCTCCTTCTGCGGCGTCCTGGGCGTCGGCGGCGTTGCCGAGGGCGGTGGCTGCGGCGCCGGTGTCGCCGGAGCGCAGGGCCGATGCGGCTTGGGACAGGGCCTGAGCCGCGTCGGGGTTGCCGGCCGTCTGGGTGGCGGCGAGCGAGGCCAGGCGGTCGGCCAGTTGCTTGCGCTGTTCCGGGGTCAGGCCGGCCAGTTGCGACGCCGTCTGGCGGAGTTGTTCGGCAGCGGAACCGTTGGCTCCGGGGAGGGGCCGGGTGCCGAGGGCTCGTTCGAGGCCTTTGGAAGCGGCCTTCTGGCTGAGGAAATTCGGGTCGAGACTTGTGGCCAGCTTGGCGGCAGCTGCTTCGACGGCCTTCTTGGCCTTTTCGAGATCCGACGACCGTTCGAGCTCGCGGGCCAGGGCCTCGAGCGCCTTTGCCGCCTCGGACTTCTTGCCGTCGGCGCCGGTGGGAAGCGCTTGCGCCGCTTTCCGCAGCGCCTCGGCCTCCTGCTTGGCCAGTTCCTGCTCGGCAGCGCGGCGGCGGCGGACGTCGTCCTGATAGTTGGGCATCACCGCCAGGCCGGCGGCAACCACGACGAGCACGCCGGAAAGCGCAAGCCGGCGCGGCTCCAATCGCAGCCGCACGGCGTCGGCCGCGCGCCGCCCCGAGGCGAGCATCGCCGCCCGGGCCCGAACCCGTTCGGTCAGCGGCCCGTCGGGCAGGCGCCCCGAGTCGAGTTCCATGGCAGTGCTGAAGGCATCGCCGGTCTCCAGCCCCCGGTCGGCCGCCCGGGCCGCCACCGCGAGCGACACCCGCAAGAGCAGTGCTGCAGCCACGAGGATCGGCAGTGCCGCGGCGCCGAGCACAAGCGCCGCCGGCTCAGGCCACGTCCATGGCCGCAGCCGCGCCAGGAAAACCAGAAGGAGCAGGAGAATCCCGATCAGCGGTGCCAGAAGCTGGCCGGTGGCCAACGCCCACGCCAGTCTCAACCGGCGCCGAACCGCACCCAGCAGCGCTCCGACGGCGGAATTCATGCCCTGTCCTCAGCGCAACCGGTTGCGGGTAAGGCCCTCATAGGGCCCTCAGCGCAACCGGTTGCGCGCAGGCCCAGCCGGGGTGGGGTGTCGGACGTGCGCTGGTGGAACGGCCTATCCGGTCCGCCGGTACGAAACGCAACTTGTTGCGCAGCGCGGGCATCGACGGCCGTCAACGCGGCTCCGGCGCAACCAGTTGCGGTCAGGACTATCACCGCTCACCGGCGGCGGGGGTGGCGAGCCGGCGGGAAGCGAGGGCAAGGCCGCCGATGGACAGAGCGCCGTAGCCGATCAGGGACAGGACCCACATCGGGATCCGGTTGAGCAACGGGGCCCGCCATTGGGTGACCCGGGCCACCGCTCCGTTGTTCTGGAGCGGAACGGGTGCGTCCACGGCGACGGTGGTGGGGACGGGGGGGACGGCGCGGATGACTCGCTCGCCGGTCATCGGGGCGAATTCTGCGCCGCTGTCGGATGTCCCAACCCACCCGCCGTCCATGGTGATGTTGTCTTCCGGTTTCGTGCGCTCGCCGATCAGCATCTGCAGCGGCGTGAACGGCGAAGGCACCCGGCTACCGTTGTCCGGTGTTCGGCCGACCACGTCGGCGGTGGCCATCATCGGGTTGAGGGCCAGGATCAGCTGGGCCCTGCCGCGTGGGCCCTTCTGATCGGCGAGCATCTGGGCGCCGAAGACGATGAACGTGCCGCCGAGGAGGAAGAGGACGAGGGCGTAGGACATCACCGTCGCTCCCTGCACTCTCCGCATCAGCGTCGAGCAGGTCAGCGCCAGCGCCGCCACCGTGGCGGCTACGGCCAGCACCATGGCCACGCCCTTCACCACTTCTCCCGGTTCAACCCCGCCGAGGAGGAACGACACGCCGATCAACGGCAGGGCGGCGAAGACCAGGAAGACCACGAACGCCAGCGACGCGGCCAACTTGCCGAGCAGGATCGACCGGGGCCGCAGCAGCGTGACCTGTAATGGCACCAGCGTCTGGCGTTCCCGCTCCCCGGCCACGCCGCCGGCAGCGAGACCGGGAACGATGAAGCAGACCAGGAGCAGCATGACGAACAGCACGGTCTGGAAGGCGGCCCGGCCCAGGGACGCCAGTCGCAGCGCGCCCGGCCCGTCGGTCCCGGCAGCCGACGCGCCGAGGTAGAGCAGCCAGAGCGCGCCCGACAGCAGCACGAGGTAGACGGTCAGCACGAAGCCCGAACGCTTTCGCCGCATCCGCTCCTTCAGTTCTCGTGCGAGGACGGGGTTGAGCGGCCGGCCGCGGCCGGGGAAGGGAGGGAGCTTCACTCCGCCACCTCCTCAGTGCCGTCGAGGTCATTGCTCGGGCCGGCGGGAGGGGCCGGCGCCCCGGCGCCGTCGAAACCTGGAATCGGCTCTGCCGGATCGGCGGGTCCTGCCGATGCGCGGCCGGTGACCCGCAGGAACAGATCTTCCAGACCGTCACCGTCGCCGGTCACCTCGATAACCGGCAGGCCCTCGTCGACCACGAGGCGGCGGACCAGGGCCGCCTGCTCAACTTCGTCGGCCACCTGGTGGCGGCGGACTTCACCGCCGGCCAGGCGGACCAGGACGGTGCGGTGCCCTGCCAGTTCAGCGGAGATGTCGGCGGGCGAACCCTGGGCCAGCACCTTGCCGCTGTCGAGGATCGCGACGTGGGAGCACATCTCTTCCAGCTCGGCCAGGATGTGCGAGCTGATGATCACGGTCTTCCCCATGGCCGCCAGCTCGGCGAGCAGGCCCCGGAGGTCGATGCGGGCCCGGGGGTCGAGCCCGCTGGCGGGTTCGTCGAGGATCAGGATGTCGGGGTCGTGGACCAGCGCCCGGGCCAGGCTCAGCCGCTGCTTCATGCCTCGCGACAACGAGTCGACCATCGTGTGACGCTTGTCGGACAGGTCGACCAGTTCCAGCAGCCCGTCGACCAGCCCCGGCCACTTGCTGTGCGGCAGTTGGTAGGCAGCGGCGAAGAACTCGATGTACTCCGACACCCGCAGGCCGTCGTAGACGCCCATCACGTCGGGCATGTAGCCGATGATCCGGCGAACGCCGCGGGGGTCCCGCACCGGGTCGATGCCGCCGACCTCCACCTCGCCGTCGGTTGGCGCCAGCAGCGAAGCGAGGATCGAGAACGTCGTCGTCTTCCCGGCGCCGTTGGGCCCGATCAGGCCGAACACCGAACCTCGGGGCACGTCGAGGTCGAGGTGATCGACGGCGAAGAGATCGCCGAACCGTTTCGTGAGGCCCCGGGTGCGGACGGCCGGCGCCGGCGGGCCGGCTGCCGCGATCGGTTCGAGGGCGTCGGTCGTGACCGTCACTTGGCCACCTCCACCAGGCTGAGGACGGCGTCGCCGGCAATGCCCATCGACGCGTCGGCCACCAACCGGAGGAACACGACACCGTCGGCGCCGATCCCGTCGGGCAGGGGAATGTCGACGGTGGCGTTCGCCGCACCGACCACGCCGCCCGGGACAGGCATGGGCATCGCCGGTGCTTCCAGCGTCATCTTCGGCGGGAAGGGAACCGGCATCGTCGTGGACGCCGCCGGCCCGGGGGCGCCGGGCGCCGTGGTCGTCGTCGGCACCTGCCCGGGGGCGAACGGCGCCGTGGTCGGAGGCATCATCGCCGGTGGCGCGACGTCGATCGCGATGCCGCGTCCGTTGATGGCGAAGTTCCGCTTGAAGCGCAGCATGGCGTTCAAGTCGTTGCCCCGGATGACGGCAGCGTCCATGTGATGCCAGGCACCGTTCCGCCAGACCGCCATGGCCGACAGCGGCAGCGACGTCCGCACCATCAGGTGGCGGCCGGGCGGCCCCGGCGGCAGGGTCAGCTTCACGACCGACGCCTCTCCGGTGTTGTTGTTGCCGGCGAATTTGGCGTGGAACGGGTTGAGCGACGGGCCACGCACAACGTCGGCGGCGACGGTCATGTCGGTGATGCGCCCACCGGCTGCGGTCACCGGCGCCCGGCCGACGACGGCTGTGCGGCCCGGGGCGCGCCGGCCCTTGCCGTCAACGTTGAACTCGGGCTCCCAGTCCCGGGTCCAGCCGACCGCCAGAGCGGTGCCGGTGGGGTCGCCGTCCTGGCCGAGGTCGTCCTGGGCCGACTGCCAGAGCGAGAAGTTCACCAGCCCGTCCGACCGGAAGCCCATCTCCGACATCCACGCTTCGGACCCGCTGGGGTCGAAGACCTTGGCGCCGGCGGCCGACCATTGCTTCTGCTCCCCGGGCGACAGCCGGCCGACCCGGGTGCGGCGCCCGTCGACGAGGACGACGACCTCGTCAAGGGCGAAGGGAAGCCCGTTGCGGACGGTGCCCTCGGCCCGTCCGTCGGCCGGCGACGAGGCGGTCACCTCGAGGCGGCCCGTCACCGGCGCTGGCCCCGCCGCCTTGAACACGCCGAACTCCCCTGACGCCAGTGGAAGCTGCGCCTCTGGCCCGGAGTCGCCGACGGTGAGCAGCGGGGTGGCCGGGCCGAACCCGTTGCCGTTGTTCGACACCGATCCCTCGAGAGCCCAGCCGGACGGCAGCGCGACCTTCGCCGTACCGGCATTGCGGCGGGTCAGCGCCACCCAGCTGGTGGCCACCGGGCCTGACGCCCGGGTCTCGAGGACGGTGCCATGCGCCAGCCCTGCGCCCGGGCGGAGCTGGTTGCCGGCGCCATAGGCCAGCACGGTGAAGACGACGGCCAGGGCGGGGACCACGACCCAGGTGAGGTCCGGCCGGCGCCGCCAACGGAGAACGAAGCCGGTCACCGGACCGACGACGGCGATGTAGAGGCCGAGGAAGCCGAGGAGCCACGGAAGGCCCGGCAGGCGGAGACCGGCATCGCGGGCGAGGCTGTCGGCCACCGACTCCGGCGAGAAGAACCCGTTGGGGTCGGCGTCCCGCCCGACCGAGCTCGGTTCGATCAGACCGGCCCAACGGCCGGCCGACATTGCGTCACCGGTGAGGCGCACCTCGCCGACGCCGGCCGCAACCCGGCCGCCGACTCCGGGCTGCCATTCGGCCGGCAACCCGTCGATGGTGGTACCGGGCGCCTCGTCGAGGAGGAGGTGGCCGCCGTCGCCGACCCAGCGCAGCAGGGCGGACCGGACTCCGGGGGCGAGCGCAGCGAGTTCGCCGCCGGCGAGCCCGACGGCCGAAAGGGGCTCGAGCGACGTCGGCGCCTGGGCGAGGAGGCCGGCGTCGAGAGCGGCGAAGCGGGCCACCCCGCTGTCGACCGCCAGCGGTGCGGGACCGGGCAGGGAGTCTTCAACCAGTTGCGGCCCGAGGCCGACGAGCTCGGCGTCGTCGGCGTCCTTCACCTCGGCCTTGCCCCGGCCGAGCGCCCTCCCGCCGACTCGCAGCTCGACGCCGATCGTCCCGGACGACGAGGCCACACCGCCCGGCACGATCAGCGTGAAGCGCTTCACGCTCCCGCCGGCCACCTCCACCGGAAGGCTGGCCCGCGGCGAG
>JAICGL010000141.1 GCA_025923175.1 Acidimicrobiia bacterium | reverse complement strand
TGCACGCCGGCACCGGTGCGGGGGAGTTCGCCACCGGCGCTCAGGGTGTTGCTGTCGACGACCGGGGACGTGGCCGGAGCCGGAGCCGGAGCCGGAGCCGGAGCCGGGTTGCTGGCCTTCTCGATGGTGACGGCGAGGACATCCGCGGAAGGAGCGGCGTTCGTCGAGGGACCGCCGGTCGTGCCGGGGCCGGGGTCGTTCGTGTCCGTCGGCGTGACGGTCGTGTCGTCGTCGTCGTCGCCCGAGTCGTCGTCGTCGTCCGAATCGTCGTCGTCATCCGAGTCGTCGTCGTCATCCGAGTCGCCGTCGGGGTCCTCGTCGCAGGGCTCGTCGAGTGCGATCTCGCCCGTCGACTCGCCATTCGAGGCGCCGGGGGAGAGGAGCTCCAGAAGCTCGATGGCTTCTTCTGTGGTGTTGTTGCCCGAGTGGACGAACACGGCCCGGACGACGCCGTTGACGTCGACCACGCCGCTCGTCGGGCCGCCGACCCAGGAGGGGACCACCACGATGGAACCATTGCAGAGCACGACGGTGGTCCGGCTGAGACCCTTCGACGACGTGACCACGACATCGCCATCGTCATTGATCTCCGCTGTGACGTCGGCGTCGCTGCCGTCGGCGAACACCGGGGTGGCGAAAGAGGCGACCAGCGGGGTGGTGACGGCGAAGGCGAGGGCAGCGAAACGGGCGGAACGGGAACGAATGAGCACGAGCTGATCCTCCGGCGCGAGGTAGATGGGTACAGTCCTTCTCGAGCGCCGGGTTCGCCTCTTGCTCATCCCGCAGCCAGGCGACCAGATTGCAGCCGCGGGGATCATCGCATCGCTCTTGGCTTCTGTGGAAGCCGTATCCGCAGTGTCGGGTAAAGGGTTCCCCTGCGGAATAGCCCGACCGGGTCATTCAACGGCTACGGCGCGACACGTTTTTCATGGCTCACCTGCGCTAGTACCCGACCCTTCCGCACCGTGACGTCCCTGGTGGCACAATCGCGCGTCCTGATGCGGGACCCGTCCGCGCACTTCAAAGGAACGTCATGGCCGCAAGGATGAACGACGCCGAGGCCATCATGTGGGCCGTGGAGTCCGATCCGTTCTTGCGGTCGGATTTCACCAACATCACGCTCCTCGAATCGGCGCCCGACATCGCCCGCCTCCGCGCCGGCCTCGAACACGCCATCAGCGTCTTTCCGCCGCTGCGGCAGCGGGTGGCCCGCCCCCCGCTTGGGCTGGCGCCACCCCAGTGGGCCGATGATCCCGACTTCGATCTGCGATACCACCTCCGGCGCCTGACGGTGTCCCCGCCGGGTGAGCTGCGCCAGGTCCTCGACCTGGCCGCCCAGCTGGCGGCCATGCCGCTCGACCGTGCCCGGCCGCTGTGGGAGCTGACGGTCATCGAAGGCATGGCCGATGGGCGGGCGGCGGTGCTGCAACGGCTCCACCACACGCTCACCGACGGCGTGGGTGGAATGAAGTTGCTGCGCAGCCTCCTCGCTCGCACGCAGGCGCCGGACGCCGGTGAAGCAGCCCCCGCACCGCCTCAACAATTCGACTCGCTGGTCTGGCGCCATCCGGAGATCCTGTCGCCGGCCGACGTCACCACCCGGCCGCTCGATGGGTGGCACGACCCGACCGAGCGGGACGGCACCGGGGGCGTCTTCGAGCGGGTGGCCGCCGGGCTCACCGAGGTGAGCGGTGCCCTCGGTTACCGGATCGGCCAGGGGATCACCGCCGCTCGGAAGGGGTGGGAACTGGCCTCCATGCTCCCCAACGCGAGCAGCGATGACCTGAGGATCATGGGGGAGCGGGCCCGGCGTACCGCTCAGTCGGTGGCCGACCAGGTCATGGTGGCAGGCGGGCCGTTGTCTCCGTTGATGGTGGGCCGGTCGCTCACCCGCCAGTTCGAGACAGCCAGCTTCGACCTGGCTCCGTACCGGCGGGCCGCCCAGGCGCTCGGCGCCAGTCGTAACGCGGTCTTTGTGGCAGGAGTGACCGGCGGCCTCCTCGCCTACCACGAACGGCTGGGGGCCCCCTGCGACGCCCTCCGGATGGCGATCCCCGTGAGTCTGCGGAGCAACAGTCCCGGCGGAGCACCCGCCGTCAGCCCGGTAGGCGGCAACCGCTTCGCCCCCGCCCGCGTGGTGGTGCCCCTCGGGCCGAAAGACCCCGCCAAGCGGGTGGCAGCGACGGGCCGGACGCTGGTCAACGTGGCCGCCGAACCGGGTCTCACTATGGCGGACGGGCTGGCCGGGCTGATCAGTCTCCTGCCCGCCTCGGTTTTGGTGCCGGCGCTGCGGGCCCAGGCCCATACGGTCGATTTCGCCGCCTCGATCGTCCCCGGCCTGCGGTCCGGGCGGTTCATGGCCGGCGCACCGGTCGAGGCCAGCTGGCCGATGGGGCCGAGGGTCGGCTGCGCGGTGAACTTCACCCTTCTCACGTGCGACGACCGCCTGCACCTCGGCGTGAACCTCGACCCGGCGGCGGTGACGGACGCGGCGGCGCTCATGGAGTGCGTGGCGGAGTCGTTCGAGGACCTGCTCGACGCGGGCGCCTGAGGCAGGTTCCGGAGGTCGCTCCGGTATGATGGAAGCACGACAGCGGCGTCGTCCCAAACCGCCAAAGGTCCAGGGACGGCGCTTTTTTCGCGCGCTCTGGGCCCCGACTGACGACCTCAAGAGGTGGCATGAGCAGCTTCCGACCGCCCGCCCGGTTTGACCGCGACGCCTGCGGCATCGGCCTCGTCGCCGACGTCGAGGGACGGGCCAGCCGCGCCCTGCTCGACTCCGCCCTCGTCGGGCTGGCCTGCGTCCGCCACCGGTCGGCGGTGGCCGCCGACGGCATCTCCGGCGACGGCGCAGGGATTCTGCTGCCCATCCCGCAGGCCTTTTTCACCCGGGTCGCCCGGGAAGGCGGACTTTCTGTTCCGGCTGGTGACGGGCCGGTCGGGGTCGTGACCGCATTTCTCGACGCTGCCGACGATGACGCCCGCCGGATCGCCGAACACGCCGTCGCCGACGCTTGTGCCGTCGAAGGGCTCAGCCTGCTCGGCTGGCGGCCCGTCCCGACCGACGACACGCTGCTCGGAGCCGCCGCCCGGCGCAGCGCCCCTTACTTCACCCAGGCGATCCTGGCTCCTCCATCCGAGGGTGACGGCCCCGCCACGCTCGCCGACCTCGAGCGGCGCTGCTACCGGGCGCGTCGGCGAGCGGAGGCCACCTGCCGGGCGGCCGGCGTGCGGCACTACTTCGCCAGCTGGTCGTTCGCCACCGTCGTCTACAAGGCCCTCGTGATGAGCGACGGCCTGTCGGGTTTCTATCCCGACCTCGCTGCCTCCGACTTCGAAGTGCCGCTGGCGGTGTTCCACTCCCGCTTCTCGACCAACACGACGCCGGCCTGGGAGCGGGCCCAGCCGTTCCGGTACCTGTGCCACAACGGCGAAATCAACACGCTGCGGGGCAACGAGCACCGCATGGCCGCCCGCGGCCGGCTCGGGACCGACGACGCCGGCCTCGGCCCCGAAGACCTCTTCTCACCCCTGCTCGACCCGGAGGACTCCGACTCCGGCAAGCTCGACAGCGCAGTCCAGCTACTCGTAAGCGGCGGCCGCGACATCCGCCACGCCGTGGCCATGCTCGTCCCCGAGGCGTGGGAGGGGAGCCGCGACCTACCGCCCGAGGTGCGCGACTTCTTCCGCTACCACGCCTGCCTGGCCGAGCCGTGGGACGGCCCGGCCGGCCTCATCTTCACCGACGGCCGCCGAGCCGGTGCCGCCCTCGACCGCAACGGCCTGCGGCCCCTGCGCTTCCAGGTCTGCGACGACGGATTCATCGTCTGCGCCTCCGAGGTCGGGGCCGTGCCGATCGCCGGCCACGGCAACGTACGCAGGGGCCGGCTCGGCCCGGGGCAGATGCTGTGCATCGACCCTGATGGCGGAGGCTTCCTGACCGACGCCACCATCAAGGGTTCCCTGGCCCGCCGGGCGCCTTACTCCCGGTGGGCCTACGACGGCCTGGCGCGCTTCCCGATCGGGACCCCGCAGGCAGAGCTCGACGACGAGGCGGACATCACCCGCAACCAGGTCGCCTTCGGGGTCAACAAGGAGGAGGTGGCCATGGTCCTCAAGCCGATGGCCGCCGACGCCAAGGAGCCCACGTTCTCGATGGGCGACGACACGCCGTTCGCCGCCGTGGCCAAGCGCCCCCGGCTCGTCCACCACTTCCTCAAGCAGCGCTTCGCCCAGGTGACCAACCCGCCGATCGACCACCTCCGGGAGCGGCTGGTGATGTCGCTGCGGACGTGCCTCGGCCCCCGCCAGCCCCTCCTGAGCGAAGGGCCGGCGGCGGCTCGGCTGCTGGAGCTACCGACGTTCTTCCTCTATCCCGACGCCGTGGACCACCTGCTCGACGCCGACCGGGCACCGTTCCCGGCGGTGCGGCTCGACGCCACCTTCCCGGTGACCGACGGGCCCGCCGGCCTCGGGGCGGCCATCCATCGGCTGGCCGACGAGGCCGAGACGGCCGTGCGGCGGGGCGCTGCCATTGTTGTGGTGGCCAACACCGACATCGGGCCCGCTCGGGTCCCGGTCCCCGGGTTGCTGGCGACGGGCGCGGTGCACCACCGCCTGATCGCCGCCCGGCTGCGGTCCGACGCCTCAGTCGTGGCCGACACCGGCGACGCCCGCGACGTCGCCGCCGTCGCCTGTCTCCTGGGCTACGGCGCCGACGCCATCTGCCCCCGCCTCGCCCTGGAGAGCGTGGCCTTGCTGGCCGACACCGATCAGCTCGGCGAGACCGACTCAGCCGAGGCCCAGCAGCGCCTTCGGGCAGCGCTGGAGGACGGCGTCCTCAAGATCGCCTCCAAGATGGGCATCTGCACCGTCGACGGCTATCGCGGCGCCCAGATCTTCGAAACGCTCGGCCTGGCGTCGGAGGTGATCGACACCTGCCTGGTGGGAACGGCCTCCGCCATCGGGGGCCTGGGCTTCACCGCCCTCGGCGAGGACGCCCTCGGCCGCCACGAGGACGCCTTCGGCGGCGAGGACACCCAGCTCGACAGCCCCGGCTTCGTTCGCTTCCGCAAGGGCGGCGAGTACCACGCCAGCCACCCCGACGCCATCGAGGCACTCCACGCCACCGTGGCGCTCAGCAAGGACCGACCCGACGGATCGAATCTGATCTTCCTCGATGAGCATCGACCGGCCGATCCCCATCCCGACGAGTTGCGGGCGGCCCATCTCCTCCAGCGGGCCGTCGCCGACGGACGGGCAGACCTCTACGCCAGGTTCGCCGAGCTGGTCAACAACCGGCCGACCACCGAGCTCCACGACCTGCTCGAGTTCGTCACCGCCGGAGAACCCGTTCCCATCGACGAAGTGGAGCCCGCGCTGGCCATCACCAGGCGGTTCTCGTCGGGGGCGATGTCGCACGGCTCCCTGTCGGCCGAGGCGCACGAGACCCTGGCCGTGGCCCTCAACATGGTCGGCGCCCGCAACAACTGCGGCGAGGGCGGCGAGAGCCGCCACCGGTACCGCACCCGGGGCACGGCCGACGACCGCAACTCCCGGATCAAGCAGATCGCCTCCGGGCGCTTCGGCGTGACCCCCGAGTACTGCGCCTTCGCCGACGAGCTCAACATCAAGATGGCCCAGGGCTCCAAGCCCGGCGAGGGCGGGCACCTGCCCGGCCACAAGGTGTCGGCGGAGATCGCCCGGCTCCGCCACACCCAGCCCGGGGTGGGGCTGATCTCGCCGCCGCCGCACCACGACATCTATTCCATCGAAGACCTCGCCCAGCTGATCTACGACCTCAAGCAGGTCAACCCGGTCGCCGACGTGTCGGTGAAGCTCGTCGCCGAGGACGGCGTCGGCACGATCGCCGCCGGCGTCGTCAAGGCCCTGGCCGACGTCGTGATGATCTCCGGCAGCAACGGCGGGACGGGCGCGTCGCCGCTCAGCTCCATCAAACACGCCGGTATGCCGTGGGAGCTCGGGCTGGCCGATACGCAACGGGCCCTGTGCGACAACGATCTCCGGGACCGGGTGCGGGTCCGCGTCGACGGCGGTATGAAGACCGGGCGGGACATCATGATGGCTGCCCTGCTCGGCGCCGACGAGTACTCATTCGGCACGGCCCTCATGCTGGCCGAGGGCTGCATCATGGTGCGGGCCTGCCACAAGGACACCTGCCCGGCTGGGATCGCCACCCAGCGGCCCAACCTGCGGGCCAAGTTCGCCGGCACCGCCGAGGGCGTCGCCCAGTACCTCCTGTTCATCGCCGAAGAGGTGCGGGGCCTGCTCGCCTCGCTCGGGCTGCGGTCCCTCGACGAGGCCATCGGCAGGGTTGAGCTGTTGCGCCAGAAGGAGACCGGCGACCCCCGATCCGACGCGCTCGACCTGTCGTACCTTCTCGAGCCGCCGGCCGATCTCGACGCGCCCCGCCGGTTCGTGGCCGGCGTCGACATCCAGCGCCCCCGCTCCGAGCTCGGCCGCCGGCTGGCCGAGGACGCCTTTTACACGTTGTGGGAAGGCCAGGACCTGACGCTCAACTACACGATCACCAACGCGGATCGCACCGTCGGCGCCGAGATCGGCGGGACGATCGGCATCGAGTGGGGCGACGGGCTGCCGCCGGGAACGGTGCAGGCCCGCTACCACGGCGTGGCCGGGCAGAGCTTCGGCGCCTTCCTGGCCGACGGCGTCACCCTCGAGCTGACCGGCGAGGCCAACGACTACGTCGGGAAGGGGATGGGCGGCGGGCGGATCATCATCCGGCCACCGGCCGACGACGCCGGCGAACCGGTGCTGGCCGGCAACACGCTCCTGTACGGCGCCACCGGCGGGCAGCTGTTCGTCGCGGGACGCGTGGGGGAGCGCTTCGCCGTCCGCAACAGCGGGGCGGTGGCGGTCGTGGAGGGCACGGGCGATCACTGCTGCGAGTACATGACCGGGGGCACGGTCGTCGTGCTCGGCGCGACGGGCCACAACCTCGGCGCCGGCATGACCGGCGGCGAGGCCTACGTCTACGACCCCGAGGGGCTGCTCGGCACCCGGCTCAACTCGCAGCTGGTGGAGTCCGTCCGTCCGAACGACGCCCAGGCCGCCGAGTTGCGGTTCCTCGTCGAACGGCACCGGGAGTACACCGGCTCGGTGCTGGCAGCCGCCCTCCTCGCCGACTGGGACGCCACGATCCGTTACTTCTGGTGGGTGGCCCCCGTCGACGAGGTGGCCCGCATCGAGCGCGCCCACGAAGGGATGCTCGGCGCTTCTGCTTGAGCGGGCTGCGCCCGCTCAAGCATGTTTCTGGCGGCTTCGCCGCCCCGGGCCTCCGGCCCTCCTCCGGAGCGTGGGGCCCCTGCCCCACGCCCGGCCGTCACAGAGTGGCGCGCCCGCTCTCCCCATGCCCGGGGAGTCAGCGGTCGATCCAGGGGCAGTGGCGACAGCCCGAGTAGCAGCAGTAGCCGCGGCCCCAGAGGTGGGGGGCCGTCATCACGGACAACCCGGAGTCGGGGTCGTGGTACAGGCGCTTGCCGCGGGCGACGGCGTCCTCGTGGGCGGCGAGGATCTCGGCGTAAAGCGGGTGGTTGGGCGACAAGCGGCGGCGGTGCGGCACCATCAGCTCGTCGGGCAGAGGATCCGTGTTGACGATCGGGTCCGTCGGCTCTTCGGGCTCCCAGTCGTCGTCGGGGACCGTCACGTGAGCAACTCCAGGCCGGCCCACACAATCGCGACTACGGCGGCGACCCCAACCCCGACCATCGCCGCCGTCCCGAGCGTGCTCGCGGCCAGACCGGGCGGGTTGCCTTCGGCCGACCGGGCGACGGACGTCTGGGGGCCCGGACGCAACACACCGCGGGCGCGGCGGAACGCCGCCATCGCCAGCAGCAAGGCTGCTCCCATAGCCAGTGCGATCTTCACAGTGGCTTCAGGGTAAAGGCGCGGGAGGGTCGACTGGTTAACGTCTTCGGCCGATGACCGGCAACGCAGCCCGACGCTGGCAGGAGGACCTCGACTCCTGGGGCATCCCGCCCGAAATCCTCGACGCCGCCCCGGAGTCGCCGTGGGGTTGCCCGCCGGGCCTCTTCGCCCGGGCGGCGGAGGAGGCACTGGACAAGCAGGGCGCCGCGCCGACGCCATCGCTCCTGCGAGCCCTGGAGGTGCTGCCGGAGGGTGGTTCGGTCCTCGACGTCGGCGCCGGCGGGGGAGCGGCCAGCTTGCCCCTGTGCCCACCGGCGGCAACGGTCACGGCCGTCGACCAGAGTGGGCAGATGCTGGCGCGCTTCGCCGCCCTGGCCGAGCAGCAGGGGATCGAACACCGCGAGGTGGAGGGCCTGTGGCCAGACGTGGCCGGTGAGGTCGGGGCGGTCGACGTCGTTGTCTGCAACCACGTCCTCTACAACGTCGGCGACCTCGTCCCGTTCGTGACGGCCCTCACCGACCTTGCCCGCAAGCGGGTGGTCGTGGAGGTCACCGCCGCTCATCCCCAATCCCAGCTCAATGCGCTGTGGGAGCACTTCCACGGCCTGGCACGGCCGACCGGGCCGACGGCCGACGATGCCCTCGCCGTGCTGCACGAACTCGGCCTCGAGGTTGGCATCGAGGAGTTCGAGGGGCCGATGCGGTGGCACAACCACAACCCTGACGAAGTCGTGGCGTTCGTGCGGCGCCGGCTCTGCCTCCCGGCCGAGCGCGACCCGGAGGTGGCCACCCTGCT
>JAICGL010000140.1 GCA_025923175.1 Acidimicrobiia bacterium | reverse complement strand
GTGAGCTGCAGCACTCCGTAGGCCTCGGCCTTGCGCATCTCGCTGTTGGCGGCGACGGGCCCCTCGAAGCGGTCGAAGGGCCCGCCGCCTGTCCCCACCACGAACTGGCGGATTCCGGCCGGGTCGGCAGTTCCGTCCGGGCTCTGACGGGCGAAGCGCTCGTACATGTGCCGGTGCCCGTTCAGCACGACGTCGGCTCCGGCCTCGTGGAGGGCCACCCAGAACGCCTGCATCTTCTTGTCGGTGGCCTCGAGTCGGGAGCCCGGCTGCCGTGACGGCGAGTAGAAGCGCGGGTGGTGCCACATGGCGAGGAGGCAGCGCGACGGGTTGGCGGCGAGGTCCTGGCGCAGCCACTGCTCCATCGGCGAACCCTTGCTGCAGCCCCCGACGTCGGAGCAGTTGCTATTGAGGGCGACCACGTGCCACGCCCCGATGTTGAAGGAGTAGTAGCCCGTGGTGCGGTCGCCGGCCGCCTCGCCCCAGTAGTCGAAGTAGGGGACGGCACCCTTCTGCTTGTACTCGTGGTTGCCGAGGACGGGCCGGGAGCGGTCCTTGAAGCGACCCCACGTCGGGGCGTAGCAGTTGTCGAAGTCGGCCTTCGAGCCGTCCTGGTAGGCCAGGTCTCCGAGGGGAAACACCGTGCCCGGCATGGAGTCGATCAGCTTGGCCGTCTCCTCGTCGCCGTTCGTCTGGCACATGGAGATGTCGCCGGCAGCGATGACCGTCGGGTCCGCCGGCGGCGCCGTCTGGGCATGGGCGGGCAGGCCGAGGGTCAGCAGCGGCGGAACGAGCAGGGCGGCGGGGAGCAAGCGCCAGCGCCCCCGCTTCGAAGAAAGCACATCGTCCACAAACACGACATTACTAACATTGGAGGACTTTGGTAGCGCGGAAGCGGGGCCGTCCTGAGACGGCCCCGCTCCCTGTCAGTGGATCAGTATTCGCAATCGACCAGCTCGTCACCCGCACCGAAGATGCAGCTGTCGAGGTCCGCGCCGCCGTCGACCCTGTCCAGGTCGCCGTCGTCACCGCTGATCATGACGTCATCGCCCCACCCGCCGAGGAGCTGGTCATAACCGCGTCCGCCGGCCACGGTGTCGTGGCCTTCGTCGCCGACCACGGTGTCGTCGCCGCTATTGCCGTCGACGTCGTCGTCACCGAGGTCGCCGCGCACGACGTCGTGACCCGAGCCGCCGGCGATCGAGTCGTTCCCGGCCGCACCGCAGATGAAGTCATCACCGCCACGGCCGTCGATGACGTCGTCGCCGTCGCTGCCGATGATGGTGTCATCGTGATGAGTTCCATCCAGGATGGCCGGGCCGTACTGCCCCGACGCATCCAACCAGGTGCTGCTGGCCGGCTGGCCATTGCACAGGCCGCCGATTGATTGAGCGGAGCCGGCGTTGAGCAACGCCAGGCCGACCATGAAACCCCCAGTTGTGATGGCCACGGCGACACGCCCCGCCTTCTTCGTCAGGCCTACTACTGCCATTGCTAGTGCCTCCTGTGCAGTGCTGTGCAGTGCGGCGTGAATCTCACGCCCACCATCACCGCCGGCCCCGCTGGCCGGCGGCAGCTCGTCCGGGAGAGGCGCCCGGGATCTGAGATCTTGTTGCGGTGGGCCGCCCTTCCTAGGGAAGAGGGCGGCCCACCGTCCTGCTGACGCTTGACCTGATCGCGGCCCCCGGTAGGGCCGGTCACCTCAGGGTTCCGTCTTAGTGACGCACCGTTCTCAGTACTCGCAGTAGTCCAGCTCGTCGCCTGCCGAGAAGAGGCAGGTGTCGAAGTCGTCGCCTCCGTTGACCTTGTCCAGGTCGTCGTCGTCGGCGCTGATCATCACGTCATCGCCGGACCCACCAATGAGGACGTCGGGGCCACGCCCACCGGCCACGGTGTCATTACCGCCGTCGCCAACGAGCGTGTCTTCGCCCGGACCGCCATCGAGGTCGTCGTCACCCATGTCGCCACGGATCACGTCGTGGCCCCGACCACCGGCGATGGAGTCGTCGCCGGCTGCACCGCAGATCACGTCGTCGCCGCCCCGGCCGTCGATGATGTCGTCACCGTCGGAGCCGATCATGGTGTCGTCGTGGTCGGTGCCGTCGAGAAGCGCCGGACCGTACTGACCGGATGCGTCCAGCCACGTGTGGCTGGCCGGCCGGCCGTTGCACAGCCCCCCGATGGAGTGGGCCTGGCCTCCGTTGAGGAAAGCCAGCCCGACCATGAATCCAGCCGTCGTCGTGCAAAAAGCCAGACGAGCGGCTCTCTTCCTCAGAGCGCGTACTGCCATTGGTTGTGCCTCCTGTGCAGTGGTGTCGTCAGCCCGCTGCTGACGACATGCGCCCGGTTCTCGGTTGGATCGCGGTGAGAAGCGCGCGGGCCCGCCGCCCTTGGCTCCACACCCCAGCTCCGTGATCCGGACACTTTGCCCCGGATATCGTCGGCCGCTGATTTCCGTCGATATCCGAGAAACTTTTGGTCTGCTCTGAAGGACCTTTGAGTCCCTGGAAGTTTTCCCAGCTCCCCAGACTACTTGCAGGAATTCTGCTCTCGGTGTCGAATTGTGTCAAGTTTACGCCCAGCCCCCTTTCAGGATTAGAGCTTTGACCTGCTCTTTTACCGCTGAGCGTGTTCAGTGGAACGACGCTGACCTCAGCCTCATAGTTAAAATTAGCGCCCGTCTATTTATGTTCAAATCTCTCTGAATTCAGGTCTGGGCGGCCGACGCAATTTCAGCGATCGAACGCTCGACGACAGGCAAAGCCGCTGGTCAGGAGCTCGCGAGGGAACGGCGAAAATGTCCTGTTCGCGAAGATCGCGGGGTCGATTAGGCCCTCGTCAGGTCAGGAGCCGGTCCGTTGCCCATGTCCATGACTCTTTCGCCGGAGGCCACTTTGGGCTCCGACCCCGCCCGGGCCCGGCTCCTCCAGGTCGGGAAGCGGCGGGCGACCGGCCTGCTCGGCGTCATGGTGGTGATCTACGTGGCCGCCGTCCTCCTCGGCGAGGATCGAGGCCTCCTCGGGTTCGTCCGCGCCGGAGCCGAGGCGTCGCTGGTGGGCGGGCTCGCCGACTGGTTCGCCGTCACCGCCCTGTTCCGCCACCCGCTCGGGTTGCCCATCCCCCACACCGCCGTCATCCCCGAGCGCAAGGATCAGTTCGGCCGCACGCTCGGCGCCTTCGTGCAGGAAAACCTGGTCACGCCGGCGCTGATCACCGACCGGGTGCGCAACGCCCGCATCGCCGTCCGGGTGGCCGACTGGTTGGCCGACGAGGAGCACGCCGCCCTCATGGCCGGCTACATCGCCGATGCCGCCCACAGCCTGGCCGGGGTCGTCGAGGAGGACGACGTCGAGCGGCTGATCGAGGAAGGGCTTCGCCGGGCCGTCGACCGGGTGGACCCGGCCGCCGTGGCCGCCAGGGGGCTCACTTCCCTGATCTCCGCCGGGTACCACCAGGAGGCGTTCAATGCGGTGCTGCGCGGCACGGCCCGGTTCCTCGACGAGCACCGCCGCGACCTCCAGGCCCGGTTCCTCGCCGAATCGCCCTGGTGGCGGCCGGAGTCCATCGACAAGAAGATCTTCACCAGCCTCATCGACGGCGCCCTCCACCTGTTGGAAGAGATCGCCGACGACCCCGAACATCCGATGCGGGACGAGGTCGACCGCCAGCTCGAGGAGCTGATCCACAAGCTCGAGACCTCACCGGCGCTGCAGGCCCGCATCGCCCGGGCCAAAGAGGAGCTGATCGGAAGTCAGATCCCACAATTCGCTGCGACGCTGTGGCGCGACGCCCGCAGAACCCTGGAAGCCCAGGCCGCCGACCCCGGCTCGGAGCTGCGCACCCGGCTGACGGGGGCCATCGCCGGCGCCGGCCGGCGGCTGCGCGACGACCCGACCCTGCTGGCCCGGGCCGAGCAACTGGTGGAAAGCGTCGCGACCTACATCGTCGATCACTTCCACGGCGAGCTCGGGGCGCTGGTCGACACGGCCATCAGCCGGTGGGACGGCGAGGAGACCGCCCGCCGCCTCGAGCTGCTGCTCGGCCCCGACCTGCAGTTCATCCGTATCAACGGAACGGTGATCGGCGGCCTCGCCGGCATCGGGATCCACGCCGTCGGCGTCGGGCTCGGCTAGCCCGGCTTTCCGGGCGGGCTCACGCCATGGATCCAGACCTGCGAACCCCTTGGGGCCAGCTGCTGGCCCCAGATGAAGTCCATGGCCGCGTTCGAGAGCCGCACACAACCGTGCGACGCGGGATAGGGCGGCACGAAGGACGAGCCATGAAAGGCGAAGCCGTTGGGGTGGAAGTACTTCGGCCGGTACAGCCGGCCGAGGTGCGACTCGCGGTAGCCGTCGACCTCCCGGATGACGGCGAACCGGCCCTCGGGCGTGTGGGCCCGGCGCCGATCGCCCTTGTAGGTGTACGTGCCCTCGGTGCCGGAGGAGGCGTTGAAGACGAACTGCACCTGACCGCCTCGAACCACCATGAGGATCTGGCGCGCCTTGTCGAACTCGATGAGGTCCCCGGCGGTGCTGGCCGGTTTGGGCCGGGCTGCCGAGGCCAGTCGCTGCCGGGTGGCCGGATCGGCCTTGCCCGAGGTGGGAAGCCCTTCGACCTTCTGGAAGGCGTACACGGCCTGGGTGGTGTTGCTGTCGAACCGGCCGGTGATGGTCGGGCCGACGAAGTAGCCCAACTCCGTCAGCCGGTTCTGCAGGGCGACGACTTCCGGGCCGCTCTCGCCAGGTTCCGTCACGAACGGACCGCCGTGGACGACCCAGTAGCCCCCGGCGTCATGGGCGGTGATGCCGACCGCGGTGCCTTCCACAGGGCCGCTGTCGGCCGGTGCCCCCTTGTCATCGAGGCCGAAGGGGTAGACCTGGCCGTCCTGGCCGAGCAGCCAGTAGCCGCCGCCGGAGGCCGGAGCGGCGATCGCCGCCACCGGCGCGGGCAGCGCCCCGGCGTTCATGGCTCCGAGGAACGGCGCGTCACCGAACGCGAACACCCCGCCGTCCTCGGCGGCCAGCCAGTAGCCCCGGCCACTCGGCGACGACGCGATGCCGACAACAGCGCCCTGGAGCGCAGAGGCGGACGGCGCACCGAGGTAGACGGCGTCGCCGAAGGCGAACACCGCTCCGTCGCGGGCCACCAGCCAATAGCCGGCCCCGGTCGGCGTAGCGACCATCGACGTGATGGGCGCGCTCAGCCGCCGACCACCGAGTGATCCGAGAAACGGCGCCGACCCGAAGGCGAACACCCCGCCGTCGTCGGCCACGAGCCAGTACCCGGCCCCGCTGGGCACTGCTGCAATGCCGACAACGGGACGAGCCTGCGGCGCTCCCGCCCGCGAGCCGAAGAACCGGGCACTGCCGAAGGTGTACACGCCGCCGTCGGAGGCGGCGACCCAGTAGCCGCCTTCCCCTGCGTGGGCCAGGGCGACCGGCGGTCGGTTGAACGGGACCGACCCGTCGGGACCAAAGCTCGGCGCCGACCCGAAGCCCGCGACGCTGTTCACCTTCGCCGGCTGCCCGGCGGCCGTTGCGCGCTCCGGCCCGGCGTCGAGTGGCAGTGGCCCGGCGTAGAACAACGCCGCCAAAGCAACGCCGGCGGCGACGGCGTGACGAAGCGCGAAGCGTCCCCAGAACATCCTCGTCTCCCGTGGTCTGCGACCTTGCGGTCGATTTGTTGCGAGCCCCAGCTCGGTGCGCTGGTGGTACCCAAAAAACGGCAGTCCTGAACGAAGGCACCTCTATGTTGGGGAGGTGACCTCCGCCGCTCCCGCAGCTCCCGAACCGACGCGCCTCGTCCTCATCCGCCACGGCGAAAGCCGCTCGACGATTGACCGCGTGGTGGGCGGCCATGAGGGCTGCGGCGGGCTGACCGACCGGGGCGTGCTCCAGGCGAAGGCGCTGTACGAGCGGCTCGACCGCACCGGTGAGCTGGCGGGGGCGACCACGCTGCTGACCAGCGTCCTGCCCCGGGCCATCCAGACGGCGGAGATCATCGCCCCGGCCCTCGGCGACCTCACCGCCGAGCAGCAGTGCGATCTCTGCGAGATCCACCCCGGCGAGGGCGACGGTCTCACGTGGGAGGAGTTCGGCACCCGGTACCGGCCCGAGGGGCTGGCGTCGGGCAACCCCTACACCCCCATGACCCCCGACGGGGAGAGCTGGGCCAGCTTCTTCACCCGGGTCGGCGATGCACTCCTGCGGGCGGCGGCCGACCACGCCGGCGAGACCGTGGTCGTGGTCTGCCACGGGGGGGTCATCGAGGCCACCTTCGCCACGCTCGGCAATTTGCCCCTGCGCCGCCCCTTCGACGTGCGGATCGAGAACACGTCGCTCACGAGCTGGTCGTACCACCCGGTCGACGGCGACCTGGGCAACGCCGGCCATCGCCTCGCCCGGTGGCGGCTCGACCGGTTCAACGACTCGGCCCACCTCGCTGGGCTCGACTGATTCCTCGGGCGACCCGAAACTGAGCTCGAGAGGCCACTACTCTCGGTGAGGTGCGCCTGACCCTCGCCGAGGTGGTGAGCGAGGAGGAATTCGGGCTGGTGCTCCGCTCGGGGTCACCGGCGGCTCTGACCCGACCGGTAGCGGGCGCGGAGACCGTCGAGGCCGACCGTCCCGAGGAGCTGACCGCCCGGGATTACATCATGCTCACCACGGGCGTACGGCTCCGGGGGCACCCTGAGCTCCAGCGCCAGCTGGTGGTGGAGTCGGAGGCCCGGGGCGTGGCCGCCCTCGGGTTCGGTGTGGGGCTGGTATTCCGTTCGACCCCCCGGGCGCTGCTCGAGGAGGCCCGGGCCCGGGACTTCCCGGTGTTCGAAGTGCCGCTCGAGGTGCCCTTCCGGGACATCATCGCCTTCATCAACCGCTCCTACCTGAGCGACGACTTCTCCTCGCTCAAGCGGTCGGTGGCGTTGCAGAACACCCTCCTCGGGGCCGTGAACGAGAGCCAGCCGGAGGAGGCCCTCGTCGGCCGGCTGGCCACGATCGTCGGGGGCGCCGTCCTGTTCCGGCCGGGCGGCGCCGTGGTAGCCGACGCGGGGACGGTGCCGGTGGGCGCCATCTGGGAAGAGATCGCCGGGCGAGGCGGCCGCCACGCCGCGTTCTCCGCCGACGGGCTCGAAGTGGCGGCCTCGCCGATCTTCGTCGACGGCGAGGTGCGGTTCTGGCTGGCTCTGGCCGGGCGGCCCGGCGAGGTCGACACGGTGCTGGCCGGGCCGGTGGTGGAAGTGGCCGAGCGTCTCCTGCGCCTCATCGACCTGGCCCATGACGTGCGGTCCATGGAGGAACGGGTCCGCCGGGGAGAGCTCCTCAATGACCTGCTCGACCAGAAGCGGGCCCGGGAGGTGTCCCCCGAGCGGCTGGAACTCTTCGGCGTGGCAAAGGGGCCGTGGCGGGTGGCGCTCCTGTCGGTGGGCCCGGCCCAGGACGAGGCCCTGCGTGTGGTCGCCAACGCCGCCGCCGCCACCGGTACACCCCACCTTCTCGGCCTCCACCATGGATACGTGGCGCTCGTGGTCGAGGGCGAGTGCGAGCTGCTCGAGACCTGGACGGCCAACCTGGCCGCCGCCGGCGTCCCGGTCCGGGCGGCCATCGGCCGGGCCGTCGAGGTCCCGTCCCGCATGGTCGATTCCCGATCCGACGCCCGCCTGGCCCTCGACTTCCTCGACCGGACGGGCGCCGCCGCTGGCCGGGTGCTCCGCTTCGAGGACTTCGAGCTCATCGACGTTCTGCTGTCGGCCGCCGACCCGAGCGAGCTCCGGGCGAGGGTCGATCTCATCCTCGACCCGCTCCGGGACCATCCCCAGCTTCTGGAGACGCTGGCCGCCTACCTGGCCGCCGACCAGAACGTGAACACGGCCGCCGAGGCCCTTCGGTTGCACCCGAACTCACTGCGCTACCGGCTCGGGCGGGTGGAGGAGCTGCTGGGACGGTCCCTGCGTAGCCCGGCGACGATGACCGATCTCTTCGTCGCACTGCGGGCCGAGACCCGCTTTGGGCCTTTGTAAAAAGTCCAAAGCCTGGCGCCCAGGTCTTCGCCTCGGACAATGTTGGATTTGTCCGGTTGGGGAGAGAATGGACTGTTATGAGTCACGTCTCCGACGTCTGGTTCCGCGTCACCGACCTTGAGGTTGCGTCGGGGCGGGGCTGCGTCGTCACCACCACAGACGGCGAGGAGTACCTCGACTTCACGAGTGGCATCGCCGTGACCTCGACCGGGCACTGCCACCCCCGGGTTGTGGCGGCCATCTGCCAGCAGGCGGAGCGGTTCCTCCACGCCCAGGTCAACGTGTACCGCCACGACCTGCTGGAGAAGCTCGGCGCCCGATTAGCAGAGGTGTGTCCCGACCCGATCGACACGTTCTTCTTCGGCAACTCCGGGTCGGAAGCCACGGAAGCGGCGGTGAAGCTGGCCAAGCAGGTGACCGGCCGGCCCAACATCGTCGTGTTCTCCGGCAGCTTCCACGGCCGGACCCATCTGACGATGGCCATGACGACCTCGAAGACCGCCTACCGGTCGGGCCACGGCCCGCTGCCGTCGGGCATCTTCGTGGCCCCCTTTCCCTCCGCGCTCGACTTCGGTGGCGACGCCGAGGCGGCCGGAGCGGCCAGCCTTGCCAGCATCCGCCATCTGCTCGCCAGCCAGACGGCCCCTGCAGAGACGGCGGCGATCATCATCGAGCCCGTCCTCGGCGAAGGGGGCTACATCCCCGCC
>JAICGL010000139.1 GCA_025923175.1 Acidimicrobiia bacterium | reverse complement strand
GTCGTCCCCAACGGCGTGGCTTCCTCAAACCAGATCGCGGAACTGGTGCGAGCCATGCTCGACGGCATCGGCGTCCGGGTCGACGTCCTGTCCGTTCCCACCCAGGAATTCTTCAAGCAGTACATCGTCCCCGGGAACTTCGAGCTCACCGAGTTCTCGTTCATCGGCAAGCCGTTCCCGATCAGCTCCAACAAGCCGAGCTACGTGACCCCCAAGCCCGGCAAGAACGGCGCGCTCGACTTCCAGCAGAACTTCGCCCGGATCGGCACCCCTCAGATCGACGCCCTCTTCGATCAAGCGACGAGCGAATTCGATGAACAGAAGGCCATCGACCTCGCAAACCAGATCGACGCCGCCATCTGGGCCGAAGTCCACTCGCTCACTCTCTACCAGCGGCCCGACATGGCGGCCACCAGGGCACAGCTGGCCAACTTCGGCGCCTTCGGCTTCGCCAGCGTGATCTACGAAGACATCGGCTTCACGAAGTGATCGCGGATCGACTCGGTGGCAGGGCCTCTGCGACGCCGGGCCGCGGCCTCAGGGTGTAACCGGGTTCGACGAAGGGTTGGCGGTCGCTCGGCTGTCCGCTCCGGAATTCGTAGGCGACGAAGGTGTCACAGCCAACGCCGGTCCCTCCACCGCCCGCTACCACCTGACCGCCGATCCCGACGATCGTGCCCCCGGCAACCACGATGTCTTCGTGGGTGCACCGTCGGCCGATGTGCTTCTGGTCGATCAGGTGGGGGTATGCGCCTTGGTCACCCCGCATAGCGAGCGCTGTTCCGGGCGCGGCGGCGCCCAACCCTGAAGCACCCACAACTGCGCAAGCGACCACTTCGAAAACCACGAGCGCGACAACGACGCGCAAACGCGATCCGGCCACGGGGGCTCCCTCTCTCATGGGATTTCCGCTGACGGCACGATCCTTCACGACCGCGCAAAAGTCAATGATGGAAGGAACTGGTAGAAGTCCGCCTACGGACCCGTGTAGTCCTTCAGTTCCTTGGGGTCGGGATCCAGGTAGACCTGGCCGAGGAGGTAGTCGACCCGCTGCCCGATCGCCTGGCCGGATCGTTCAGGCGATCTCGTAGCGGATCGGCAGGTGCTTGTGGCCGCCGACGAAGATCGAGCGGGAGAGTTCGGCCGGGCCGGCGGGCTCGATCGACCGCAGCCGGGGGATCAGCTCGGCGAACAGGGCCCGGATCTCCATCTTGGCCAACAGCGCGCCCAGGCAGTAGTGAGCCCCGAAGCCGAACGCCAGATGCCGGTTGGGCTTGCGGCCGACGTCGAAACGGAAGGGATCTCCGAAGACGTCCTCGTCCCGGTTGGCCGACCAGTACGACAGCAGCAACTTGTCGCCGACCTCGAAACGCTGCCCGGAGATCTCCGCCGGCGACACGACGTGACGGAGGAAGTGGCGCACCGGGCTCACCCAGCGGATCATCTCGTCGGCGGCGGTCGCGATCAGCGACGGGTCATGCCGGAGCCGCTCGAGCTGGTCGGGGTTCTCGAGCAGCGCCTGCAGCCCGCCCGTCATCGTGAACGAGGTCGTGTCGTGACCGGCGGTGGCGATGATCACGTAGTAGGAGATCTGCTGGAAGGGCAGGATCGGCTCCCCGTCGACCACGGCGTTGGCCAGGACGGAGGCGAGGTCCTCGGTCGGACGGGCCCGGCGCTCGTCGACAAGCGCACCGAAGTAGCCGAAGAAGTCGTACATCACCGTCATGAACTCTTCGAAGGACTTGCCTCGCTGGAACTCGGGGTCTGCGCCCTGGAACAGTTCCCGGGTGAGATCGAGCATCCTCGGATAGTCGGCCTCGGGCAACCCGAGGATCGACAGGATCACCTCGAGCGGCATCGGCGTGGCGATGTCGACCGCGAAGTCGCACTCCCCACCGAGCTCGGCCATCCGGTCGACGGCCCGGCGGGCCAGCTCCGCGATCCGACCGTCCAGGCGGGCCAGGCTCGAAGGCTGGAACCAGTCGGCGGTCACCGCCCGATACTTGCGGTGTTCCGGGTCGTCGAGATGGACGAGCGTGGCGAGATCGCCGGCCTGGCTCATCAGCTTCTGCCGCTCGACTTCGGCGAGCACCGGCTGGGCCGTGTTCCGGAACACCTCGGGGTTGCGCTCCGCCTCCATCACATCGCCGTGACGGGTCAGGGCGTAGAACGGCGGAAACCCTTCCACCTCTACGAGCGGGATCGGCGCCTCCCGCCGCAACAGGGTGCACGCCCGGTGGAAATACGACTCGTCGGTGTAGGCGTCGTAGTCGGCGAAGACGGTGCTGGCCTGCGCGATGGTCATCTCGTCGACGGTCATTTCCATACCTTATGGTATGTTTTTCGGCGTGTCCATCCGCACCCGCGACCACTTCCTCGAAGCCGGCCTCGACCTGCTGGCCGAAAATGGGGTGAGCGCCGTCACCATCGCTGCCCTGTGCGACCGACTCGGCGTCACCAAAGGCTCCTTCTACCACCGCTTCGATGACGTCGCTGCCTTCCACGAGGCCCTCCTCTCCTCCTGGGAGGCGGGCACCCACGCCGCCATCGAGCAGGCGCGAGCGGTGACCGACTCGCATCGGCGCCTCAGCGTGCTGAAAGAACTCGGCGTGGCCGCCCACCACGAAGCCGAGAGCGCGATCCGGGCCTGGGGCCGCAGCTACGAGCCCGCCGCCGTCGTCGTCCGCCGCGTCGACGCCGCGCGCGAGGCCAACCTCGTCGAATCCTTCCGGGCACTGGGCATCCCCCCCACCCGCGCCCGCCACCTCGCCCGTATCGGATTGGCGACTCTCATCGGCACCCAGGCACTCGAGCAGCCGGTCGACCGGAAACGCCTGCTGGCTGTCTTCGACGAGTACCAAGAATGGCTCGAGACCGCCACCGCCAAAGAATGATGCGTGCGATCGATGGGTTTCGGCGGGCGATCGAAGGTGGAGCACCTGATCGACGTCACCTTCATGCTCCGGCCCCTCCACGCCGTCCAGGCCCTCGTGTCGGCCATGGCGGCAAAGGGTGCGCAGCCAGCGCTGGACCTCGAAGCCGGAGGAGAGCAATGCCTCGAAGCAACCAACGGCTGATCCAGGCGCTACAACAGGGTCATGACCACGTTCTACGACGTCCTCGGCGTGGGCGTCGACGCCGCCCCCGAGGAGGTCAGGCGGGCCTACTACCGGAAGGCGCAGCTCCTTCACCCTGACCGCTACGCCGGTTCCTCGCCACTGGAGCAGGAACGGGCCGAGGCGGAGATGAAGGCGGTCAACGCGGCCTGGGCCACGCTGAGGAACGCCGAGGCCCGCCGCAGGTATGACATCGAGCTGGGCATTGATGTCGATGGCGAGCGCGAGGCGCCCGACGACGTGGAACCGTGGGCCCCCGACGACGTGGAACCGTGGGAACCCGAGCCGGAACCACAGCCGTCCGTGTTCCGGCGCGGGGCCGTCCCGCTCGTCATCGTCGTCCTGCTCGTCGCCGGCATCGTGGCGTCCGGAATTGCAGTGGTGTTCCAGTCGGACAATTTGTCCCCGCGCTGGAGCGTCAACGCCACCGCCGAGTTGCGGTCAGCAGCGATCGAGGCCGGAATGACGGCGCCGGAGGCCGATTGCTTCGTCAGGGCGATCACGAGCCGGTACCACCCGACCGAAGACGTTGACCCGGCGGTCGTTCAGCAGATCGCCAACTCCTGCCGGTGATACCACCGGTCAGTGGAGTTGGGCCCAGCTGTCGGGCTGCGTGCCGTCGATGTCGGTGAAGCCGTACTCGCGGGCCAACTCCGCCGCCGTGACCGAGCGCCGGTTCCACCGGGCGCGGTCGGGGTCAGCTGCCAACGCCGCAACGGCCCGACCGACGTAGCGCGGTGATTCCGAGGCCTCGAAACCCGGGGGCGCCGTGGGGAGTCCGTCACGAGTGGTTAGCGCGTCGCGCCAATTGTCTTCCGCCACCCCGAAGACATCCAGCATCATCTCCGAGCGGAGCCAGCCCGGGGTGAGCGCCACCGCCGCGGCGCCGTACGGCGCGAGCTCGTGACCCTGGGAGAAAGCGAGCCGGTTCACCGCCACCTTGGCCAGGTCGTAGAAGACGGAGATCCGGTAGTTGTCGGCGTTGTAGGCCGCCGTACCGTCGGTGACCTCCACCAGCAGCCCCCCGGGACGGTCGACCAGCAGCGGCAGCAGATGATGCGACGTGATCAGGTGCGTGTCGACCGCCAGCCGCAGGATGCGGAGGCCAACGTCGAGGTCGTGCTGCCAGATCGGCGTGTTCCACGCAGAGGGCGGCCCCTTGAGCACTTCGGCGCCCCAGATGTCATTGACCAGCACATCGATGTGCCCGTGGTCGCCCACGACCCGCTGCGCCAGCTGCGCCACCTGCCCGGAGTCGAGATGATCGACCTGGATCGCAATGCCGACCCCGCCGAGCGCTGTGACCAACGCCGCCGTTTCCTCGATGGTCTCGGACCGGTCGTAATCCGATCGGATCGTCCCGCTCCCCGTTGCGCTGCTCCGGCCCGTGCAGATGACCGTGGCACCGGCTTCTCCCAACGCCGCAGCAATGCCGCGCCCGGCACCCCGAGTCGCCCCCGCAACCAGCGCCACCCGGCCACGAAGCCCGTCCGGATCCGGGGACCACGCCACCATGGAAGTGTTCAGTCCGGGTCGGGACGGAACAGGTCGATCCAGGAGTCCGTCACGTCGGAGACGCGCTCGGCATATGTGAGGATCGGGTCGACCAGCGCTGCGCCTTCCTGCGAGAGTCGGCGGAGAAGTTCAGCCGACTCCGCCAGCTGTTCGGCCATCTGCCGGTGCTGTTCTGCCCAGGTGGACATGAGCTCGGCCAGCCGGCGTTGCTCCTCAACGATGTGCCGGAGCGGTTCGGCCCACAGCCGGGGTACGGCGCTGACCGTTTCGGCGTAGCGGAGGAGCAGGTCGGTGCCCGGCAACTCGCGCGGCGTGTTCAGGGTCGCCGACCGGATGGCCTCAGCCACCCGGCGGGAGATCTCGGCCATCGGCTGCATCGCCGCCCGCAGCGGGTCCGGCGCACCACCCGGCTCTTGCTCATCCACGCGGCGATGATAACCACTGCTTCCAGAACAGCCGCATGGCGAGCCGATCAGGTCACAGCGACAGGACGAACTCCGCCAGGTCCTTCATCTCTTCCTGGGTGAAGCCGAAACCGAACCGGAAGAAGTTGTAGAAGGGAATGACTGCGTCGAGGAGCGCCCGCCTGGCTGCTGGCGCACCGGTCGCCCCGAAGTCGCCCTCCACCACGCTCTGGACACCGCCGCCCAGCAGGTTTCTCGTCCCCGTGGGGTCCCCGGCGAGGCCGTCGTGGAAGTAGGGGTTGTGGAACCGGGCACCGAGCAGGGACGGAGTGTCGAAACCGATGACGTTGCCGTCGGGGTCGACCCGGCCTGGGTCGAGGAGGGGATCGCCGATGAAGAGGAAGTTGATGACGGTACGGTGCGCCTTGCCGTCGGTGAAGGCAGAGCCCGAGTGGCAGGTGGCACAGGCGATCTTCGAGCCGGTGGGGAACTCTCCGCTCAGGTCCCTGACCTCGCGCGGGGTGCTGAACAACACCGCGCCCCGTTTCGCCCTCTCGGGGTCGAAGTCCACGCCGGGGACCGCCGGAGGTACCGTGAGCGTCTTCTGGAACTCGGTCAGAGCGTCGAGCTCGCGCTTCGTGGGCTCGCGGGAGGAGTTCATCTCCAGGGGCGAGACGATGGCACCCCGGGCCTGGTTCTGAAGCCCTGGGTTCCGCCCGTCCCATCCGAACGGCGCGCTGTCGGCCACACCGAAGAGCCCCGGAGTCTTCCGTTGGGCGATCTCACGTTCGCGCACCGGCCCGACGAGGTGCACACGGTTGTCGGCGAAGCCCGGCCCCGAGTGGCAGGAGGCGCAAGACAGGAACTCACCCGACACGAGCGGCCCCTCACTCGGCCGCTGCCCGAAGACGGTCGTCGAGAAGAAGAGCTCCTTCCCCTCCTCGACCAGCTTCTTCTTCTCCTCTTCCGTGTAGGAGGGCGTCGGGTCGTTGGACTCGTCGCGGCCCGGCAGCTTCTCCCGGAAGGGTCCCTCGACCGTCTTGGTGGTATTCAGGAGATCCGGAACGTAGAACGGGCTTCCGGGGAGGCTGGGCGGCGGCGCGGCAGGGGCCAGCGGACGCAGGTCGAGTGATGGGAGCGTGCCCACGCTTCCCAGGTGGCCCCTCCCACCGGCCGAAACCTTCCCGGGCAGCCGGGACAGGGCCAGCTCCATCGCCTGCCTGTTGGCTTGGGCCCGTGCTTCAGCGGAACGGAGTGGCGAGTTCGCCGGCAGGGTGTTGCCGGAGTTGGCCATAGCAGCGGCCGTCGTGGCGAACACCGCCAAACCGACGAGAACAGGCGCGGAGAGCAGGGAGAGCCTCCCGGTGTCCCAGCGGGCCGCACGCCCGATACGCATGGATTCCTCCCCCTCGGAAACCCAGAAGAGGCGTCGCGCGGCACAGGTCTGACAGCGCTTCCTTCGCTCTTCCCTCCCGCCCCAACATTACCCGGAGCGGGATATTCCCCGCCAGCGTCAAGCGTGTACCTGAGCCCCAACTTATCTCCTGGAATTCATTGGTTATGAGTCGTTTATGAAGGCCGCTCCAGGCCCGCCTTGACCCTCAGAAAAGCAGCTAGTAAGAGACCACCGTGATCGACGAAGAACCAGGAATCGCCAGGACGTACGACCACTTCGACATTTCGCTGGCCGCCGACCCATGGCCGATCTTCGAGGCGCTCCGCTCCCGGGAACCGGTCGCCTGGAGCGAGTGCCATGGTGGCTTCTGGGTCGTCTCCAGATACGAGGATCTCTTAGAAGCTGGCAGCGATTGGCATCGATTCTCCAATGCGGAACATGGTGCGAGCCTTCCCGAGCTCCCTTTCCCCAGACTCGCACCGCTCGAGGTCGACCCGCCTCTGCATCGGGAATACCGGCGATTGATGAACGACCTGTTCTCGCCGGCCTCGGTCCAGGCCAGGGAACCGAAGATCCGGGAGATAGCACAGGAGCTGATGCGTCCGCTGAGCGACATGCAGCGGTTCGACTACAGCAAAATGTTTGCGACTCCCTTCTCCCAGAACGTGGCCCTGGGTGTCCTCGGGTTCCATGACAGTGACCGCGAAGAACTGGCGACCTGGATCGCGGAGATCGCCATCAATGTCGGGATGGACTTTGAGCAGATCTTCGAGCCGGGGATCAAGGTGCTCGGTCGTATCGGCGAGCGGATGGAGGAGCACCGGAAGGAGCCCCGCTCCGACACCCTGATCGGCGTGCTGATGGGTGGGGAGATCAACGGCGAGCCTGTCGGCGACCAGGATGTGCTCACCACGACGTTCATGGTCCTGTTCGGAGCGCTCGACACGACGGTCAGCGCCATCAGTGGCGCAGCGTGGTACCTGGCGCAGCACCCGGAGGCGCGTGCCCGGCTCCTGGCCGAGCCGGAGCTCTACGAGTTCGCCGTCGACGAGTTCGTCCGGTGGACCTCTCCTTCCCAGGGAATGGGACGCACCGTCATGGCCGACACCACCTTGGGCGGCTGCCCGGTCAGGGGCGGGGACCGCATGTTGCTGCTGTGGGCGTCAGGCAACCGGGACGAGAACGAGTTCCCCAACCCTGACGACGTGGTCCTCGACCGCCATCCCAACCGCCATGTCGGCTTCGGCGCAGGGCCTCACCGGTGCGTCGGCTCCCACCTGGCAAGGCTGATGGTGCGCGTCGCCATCGAGGAGCTTCTCGCCTTCGGCGATTTCCGCCTGGCCGCAGACAGCGAGCCCGTGTGGGTCACGGGCCTGACCCGAGGGATCAGGTCGCTCTACTTCGAGCACTAGCTCCTGAGCTGGATCATGCCCGTCGTGCCTGCATCGCCCAGATGGGGATCGTGATGCGGCTGTCATTCTCGGGATCCGGTTCCCAGTCGAAACCCAACTGAGTGGCCAGGTCGCGGACTGCGCCGTTGGCGTGATAGCGGGTCAGCTGCAGGTCGGTGATCTCCCAGCCCGCTTTGCTCCAGGTCGCGCGGAGGTTCTCTTCGGGGACGCCCATGGCGGCGACCGGTCCGCGGCCGCCGGGCGGGAAGCAGAAGAGGGCGAGCAAGGCATCTGACCGGGTGGCGCGATGGACGGCGGCGGCGTAGTCATCGCGGGCGTCCTCGTCGAGGGTGTGGTAGCACGCGCCGTCGAGCACGCTGTCGAACTGCCCGTCGAATCCGGCCAAGCTGGTGGCGTCGGCCACAGCGAAGGTGACATCGACGCCGTGTTGCCGGGCGCGCTGTTGGGCTTGTTGGATGGCGGCCGGAGCGTTGTCGATACCGGTCACCTGGTGGCCCTGGCGGGCTAGGTAGATGGCGTTGTCCCCCAGGCCACAGCCCACGTCCAGCACGGCCCCGCGCAAGCGTCCGGCACGCTCGGCTTCGATCACGACCGGCTGTGCACCCCCGATGTCCCAGGGAACGGCGGCGGGATCAACCCCCTCGAGCATCGGCCCCCCCTCATAGAGGGATTCGAAGTCCACGTCGTGGAGGTCAATGTCGTCCGGGATGGAACCCATCGTTTGCTCCTTCTTGGGTACGGGCGTTAGTGGGATGCGAGCGTGGAGTTTGCCTGCCGACGCTCGGGAGACGACGCGTACTCGACGAGCTTGGCCGCGATGTCCTGGGCGTCGAGGCCCGAAATCTCACTGGCCAGGTCCTCGAGCCGGGCCTTGAGTTCGGCGGCAAACGCCTCCTCTTTCGCCGGGATCAGATGCGC
>JAICGL010000138.1 GCA_025923175.1 Acidimicrobiia bacterium | reverse complement strand
GCGGGAACGTCTCATCCCCGCCCGACCGCGGACGTTTCCGCGGGAACGTCTGGGCGCGACTGCGTTCCCGCGGGAACGCTTTCCGGCTCAGCGCGGCGGCATTCGCAGCGCGCCGTCGAGCCTGATCGTCTCGCCGTTGAGCATCGCGTTCTCGGCGATGTGCACGGCGAGCGCGGCGAATTCCGCCGGCCGGCCGAGGCGCTGCGGGAAGGGGATCCCGGCGGCCAGCGCCTGGCGCGCCGTCTCCGGCAGCATGGCCAGCATCGGCGTGTCGAACGTGCCGGGGGCGATGGTGACGACGCGCACGCCGACGGCGGCCAGGTCGCGAGCGGCGGGCAGGGTGAGCCCGACGACACCCGCCTTCGAGGAGGCGTAGGCGATCTGGCCGATCTGGCCGTCGAAGGCGGCGATGGAGGCGGTGTTGATGACCACGCCGCGCTCGCCGGTGTCGGTCGGGTCGCCGGCGGCCATGGCCGCCGCCGACAGCCGCAGCACGTTGAAAGTGCCGATCAGGTTGATGGAGATGACCGTCGAGTACAGGTCGAGGTCGTGGGGTGTGCCGTCGCGGGCCACCACCCGGCTCGCCCAGCCGATGCCGGCGCAGTTCACCGCGATCCGTAGCGGCCCGAGCGAGCCCGCCAGTTCGATCGCGGCAGTGACGTCACCGGCGACCGTGACGTCGGTGGGGGAGTAGGCCACCGCCTCACCAAGTTCCTTGGCCAGGGCTTCGCCCTTGACCGTGTCGCGGTCGAGGATGACGACTTTCGCCCCCGCGCCGACGAGGCGCCGAACGGTGGCCTCACCGAGCCCTGAGGCTCCTCCGGTGACGACGGCAGACGCTCCAGAAATCTCCATGGGCGGCGACACTAGGGCTGGAGCCACCCTCTCGTAGCATCCAGGGATGGAACGTCAAAAGGTCTCCTCCGGGTCGCCGTTCGAACCGACCATCGGGTTCTCGAGGGCGGTGCGGGCCGGTCAGAACGTCTTCGTGTCGGGGACGGCCCCCATCTGGCCGGACGGGTCCTGTGATCCAGATCCGGCGGTTCAGGCGCGGCGCTGCCTGGAAATCATCCTGGCCGCGTTGGCCGAGGCGGGAGCGGGTGCGGACGATGTCGTCCGGACGAGGACCTTCCTGGTGGACGTGGCAGACGCCGGACCGGTCGGGGCTGTCCACGGCGAAGTCTTCGGGGAGATCCGACCCGCATCCACCATGGTGGGCGTCGCCGCTCTGCTCGACCCGCGCTGGAAGGTCGAGATCGAGGCCGACGCCTTCATCGACTAGAGCACCGAGCCCCGTGGTCTCTTGCGGGTCGCGGCTTCGGCCAGCAGGGCGTCGGGTTGGCGGGGAGAGAAGGCCAAGCGGCGGGCCTTGACGGCTTCGCCGCCGCGCACCCGGCCCTGCGTCCGGAACAACGGCGCTTCGTCGGTGAGCTCGAGGACCAGCGAGCCGGCAGTGGCGCCGAGACGAAGATCGAGGATGTCGTCGGCGGGTGCCGTCGGAAACGGCAGCGGACGGAGGGAGGCGATCCGCTCCCGGGGGAACAGCACCGGGTCGACCAGCGTGAGAGGGTCCTTCAAGACGATGCCGGCGGGTACGAGCACCGCCCATCGCTGCGAGAGGGCGTAGAGCGACCGCCCGGCCGTCCGCACCACCGGAACGGCCACGACCAGAGCGATCAGCCCGGCGACGTAGCTGCCGTCGGCCAGGAGGAGCGGGCCGGCCAACACGCCGGCGGCGGTCAGGGCCACGGCGACCGGAAGGGGGCCGAGTAGGAGCGCCGGGGGCACACGCAGCGGGAAGCGCCGCTCCTCCCCGTAGGCGGCGCCGTTCACGAACCGGTACCCGACGGCCGGCGTGAAAGCCAGGCCGGCGGCGACGGCGGTGCCGGCCACGGCCACCATGCCCTTGAGCAGACCGGCCGCCGGGGCGGCCGCCAGTGCCAGAAGGACGGCGACCGGCGCCACGACCCGCAGGACGGTCAGACCCAGCGGGCGGGGAGCGAAGGATGCGAGCAGCCCGGCGCCCCACAGCAGCCACAGAATGATGCTGGCAACCGTCTGCGGTGCGGTCGACCAGGAGTCGAGAGCGTCGGCGGCAGCGGGCCCGGCAGTGATGACGAGTGACGCCCACGCCACAGGTTGGAGCCGGACGAGCAGGGGAGACTCCCAGGGTGCGCGGATGGTGGCCCTTATACTACTGACGGCCGTTTTTGAACCTTCAGCAGGGAGCGCCTGTGGCCGATGTCCGTCTCGTCGATCTCGAGGTGCTGAAGCGCTTCAGCTTGGTGCTGCGACGCGAATTCGCCGACGCCGAAGACGTCCTGGCCGCCCTCGATACGAGCCGCAACCTGGTCCTGGCGTCCCTCGGGCGCCCGGCGGCGGCCAAATCGGCGACCAAGAAGACCGCGGCCAAGGGTGCGACAAAGGGTCCCGCCAAGGCTGCGGGCACGGGGAAGGCACCCGCCAAGGGAGCAGCCAAGCCAGCGGCCAAAGCGCCGGCCAAAGCCGCGCCGGCCAAGGGCGTTCCGGCGAAGCCCGCGAAGGCCACCGGCAAGCCGGCGGCGGCGGCCAAAGGCACGGCTCCGGCGAAGGCCACCGGCAAGGCCGCACCCGCAAAGGCGGCGCCTCCGAAAGGCCCGGGGCCGCTCAAGGCCGCCGGCCCGAGCAAGGCGGCAGCCAAGACCCCGCCGGCCAAAGCCGCGCCGGCCAAGCCTCCTGCCGCCAAGACTCCATCGGCCAAGGTCGCGCCCACCAAGCCCGCGCCCACCAAGCCCGCGCCGGCCGCCAAGCCTCCGGCTGCGAAGCCCACGGCCGGCCCAGCCAAGCCTCCGGCGGCCAAGCCCGCTCCGTCTCCGGCGCCTGCGGCCCGGCCTGCGGCACCTCCGGCGGCCAAGCCCGCTCCGTCTCCGGCGCCTGCGGCCCGGCCTGCGTCGCCACCGGCGGCCAAGCCCGCTCCGTCTCCGGCGCCTGCGGCCCGGCCTGCGTCGCCACCGGCGGCCAAGCCCGCTCCGTCTCCGGCGCCTGCTCCTGCTCCTGCGCCGGCGGGGAAGCCTGCCTCGCCGCCGGCCCCGCGGCCCGGAGCCGGCGCGTCACTGTTCGGGTCGGAGACTGACCGTCCGTCGCCGCCCCCGCCTGCCACCGGCCAGCAGGCGACCCCCCGGCCGAAGCCCGATCCGCCGCCGTGGGAGCGGGCGCCCGGTGCTCAGCCGTCAGGCTCGACCGGCGAATCCGACGACCGGGGCCCGACCGGACCGGTCTCGCTGCCGCACCCGCCTGCCCCTGACGAGCACGAGCACGACAGCGAGTAACGCTCAGACGCCGTCCGGGTCTCAGCCGTCCCGCAGGGACGCCAGACAGAGAATCGAGTTGCGCCAGTCGGCGAAGTCGAGGTCGGGGTCGACGGTGGCGTAGAGCCACCACGGCAACGGCTCAGGCGGCCGGTGGCTGGCCAGTGCGGCAATTTCATGCGAAGCGCGGTCTCCGGCGATCACCGCGGTCCGCACACCGGACCGTCCGCAGTCCCGGAGGATGGCTTCAGCCAGGACGCCGACGATCGTCCGGACGGCCTTCTGATCGGGATCGAGCCGACCGGCTGAATCGTCGAGACCGTCGAAGTCCTCGGTCACGAGGAGGACGGTGGCGGTCGGGGCGAGGAGTGGCAGGAACTGAGCGGCGGCATCGAAGCGGGACACCATCTCGTGGGCGAGCACATCCCGTGTCCGTCGCAGAGCCCCGCCGCCCGCAGCCGGTGGGTCGACCGGAAGCTGCACGTAGCAGTCGACCGAGTTGGCTTCTAGGTCGGGCACATCCTCGGGGGAGATCGCTCCGGCGGAGAGGATGTCGAACCCGGCGGACTTCAGGGCAATCGTGATGTCGGGCACCCTCTCAGGGGAACCCGTGACGAGAGCATTGGGCAAGGTATGAACCTCCATGTCGAGGGGGGTGGAGGTGCTGTCAGCGCGTCTACCAGACGTGTTGCATGAAGCTGGTGTAAGCCCGGCGCCGGCCCCAGGCCCGACGCCCAGAGCGCCGGCGCTGTCCCTGGGGGGCCAGCGGAACAAGTCGTCGACGTACCCCTCAGCGCTGAGTGGCAATCCACAACAAAGCATGGAAGTCGGCCGGTATGTCAGGCGGTGGTCCCCCGGGTGACGACCGCCTGACGGTTAGCTCACAGCTTTCTTGCGCGCCCACCCCACGCATGGAGTTTCATGGATTGGAAACAATAGGGAAATCACCCACCAAGGAAGTCTGGTGCAATCGGGCTGATGGGCGACCTGTTCGAGGACTACGCCGCTGGACCGGCATGGGACGAGATGTTTGATCCCACCGGCGGGATACGTCCGGGCTACGGCGCACTCCATGGTCTGCTGGCCGCCCTGGGTGTCGACGACCTCGCCGAACGGGGCGCCCTGCGCGACCGCTCCCTGCGGGACCAGGGGATCACGTTCACCCTCTCCGGCGAGGAGCGGCCCATCCCCCTGGACCTGCTGCCCCGGGTCATCTCGGCCGAGGAGTGGGCCGTCCTCGAATACGGGGTGGGCCAGCGGGTTCGGGCGCTCGAGGCCTTCCTGGCCGACGTGTACGGCCCGCAAGAGATCCTGGCCGAGGGGATCGTTCCTCGCCGGCTCATCTCCAGTTCGCCGAACTTCCTGCGGGAGGCCGGCAACCTCGACCCACCGAACGGGGTCCGTATCCACGTCGCCGGCATCGACATCCTCCGGGGCCCCGACGGCCGGTACGTGGTCCTGGAGGACAACCTCCGCACACCGTCCGGCATCTCCTACGTGATCGAGAACCGCCGGATCATGGCCCGGGTCTTTCCCGAAATGTTCGCCAGCCACCGGGTCCGCCCGGTCGACGACTACCCCTCACGTCTCCTCGCCGCCCTCAGGGCGGCCGCACCCCCGCGTCCCGGTGAACGGGGCGGCGGCGAGCCGACGGTGGTCGTGCTCACCCCCGGCGTTCACAACTCGGCCTACTTCGAGCACTCCTTCCTTGCCCGCCAGATGGGAGTGGAGCTGGTCGAGGGCCGGGACCTGGTCTGTCGCGACAACACGATCCGCATGCGCACCACCGACGGCGAGCGCCGCGTCGACGTTGTCTACCGACGGATCGATGACGACTATCTCGACCCGCTCCAGTTCCGGCCCGAGTCGATGCTGGGCTGTGCCGGGATCGTCAACGCCGCCCGGGCCGGCAACGTGGCCATCGCCAACGCCGTGGGCAATGGCGTAGCCGACGACAAGGCCGTCTACCCCTACGTCGGGGAGATGATCCGCTACTACCTGGGGGAGCAGCCGACGCTCGACACCGTGCCGACCTTCCGGCTCGACCATGAGGATGAGCGGGAGGAGGCGCTGAAGCGGATCGGCGAACTTGTCTGGAAGCCGGTGGCGGCGTCGGGTGGCTACGGACTCGTCATCGGGCCGCAGGCGGAGGAGGCGACCATCGACCGGCTCCGGGAAGCGGTCATCAAAGATCCGCGGGCATTCATCGCCCAGGAAGTGTGCCTCCTCTCAACCTCCCCGACCCAGTGCGCCGACCGGCTCGAACCCCGCCACGTCGACCTCCGACCTTTCGCCGTTAACGACGGGCAGCGGGTGTGGGTGGCGCCGGGCGGGCTCACACGGGTCGCCCTGCCCCGGGGCAGCCTGGTGGTGAACTCGAGCCAGGGCGGCGGCTCCAAGGACACGTGGGCGCTGGCCGGGGAGGGCGACATCCCCGACGCCCCGTCCACTCGGGAGCCCCAATGGGGCGGGGTCCGTCTGGCCCCGGCGGCCGCCCCCGAACGGGGCCCGTCGGGCACGATCGCCGCCCAGCAGCAACAGCAGCAGCAACAGGCAGGGGGTTCCTCATGCTGAGCCGGATCGCCGAGGCGCTGTTCTGGATCGGCCGTTACGTCGAACGGGCCGACGACACGGCCCGGATCCTCGACGTCCACTACCACCTCCTCCTCGAGGATCCCTGGATCGAGGAGGAATCCGCCTGCCGGGCGCTGCTGGAGGTCATGGGGGTTGGGGACGGCGTCGCCGCGCCCACCGGCCGCACCGTCAACGAGATCCTCGCCTACGACGAGTCCAGCCCGGCGGCCATTGCCGGGGCGATGAAGAACGCCCGGGAGAACGCCCGGGGCGTGCGGGAGGCCATCAGCTCGGAGATGTGGGAGTGCCTCAACGCCACCTGGCTGGCACTGCGCGAGCGGCGGGTCCTGGCCGGGGCGAGCCCGTCGCTGTTCTTCCGGTTCGTGAAGGAGCGGGCGGCGTTCTTCGTCGGCCTGACCGAGATGACGATGAGCCGGGACGAGGCCTGGCGCTTCCTCACCATCGGCCGGGCCCTGGAACGGATCGACATGACCTGCCGCCTGCTCTGCGCCCGCTGGTCCGACGCCGCCGGATCGGCCGGCTGGGTGACGACCCTGCGGTGCTGCTCGGCCCACGAGGCCTACCTGCGGACGTATCGCCGGGCGGTCGATGTCTCGCTGGCGGCCGAGTTCCTCCTCCTCGACCGCTCCTTCCCCCGCTCCGTGTACTACACGCTCGAGCAGGCCGAGCGTCGCCTCGCCGAGCTCACCCCCACCGGCAGCGCCCCCGGGCCGCACGACGATGCCCGCCGCCAGATCGGCCGGGCCCGCACCGACCTCGAGTTCCGGCCGGTCGACGAGCTCCTCGAAGATTTCCCGACGGTCCTCAGCGAGGTGCAGGCGGCCGGGTCGGCGGCCAGCGCGGCGGTGGCGGCCCGGTTCTTCGGCACCACGTCCCCCTTGGTGTGGTCCGCATGAGCTGGATGCTTCGCATCGAGCACCGCAGTGCCTACCGCTACGGCGAGGAGGTGCTGTCCTCCTACAACGAGGCCCGCATGACGCCGCTCACCACCGACCGTCAGACGGCGGTGGAGTCCAGGGTCGAGGTGGAGCCCCGCAGCCGCAGTTTCCGGTACCTCGACTACTGGGCGAGCGTCGTCGACGTGTTCGACATTCACGTGCCCCACACCGCCCTCACGATCACGGCGACGTCGGTGGTGGAGACGACGGAAGCTCCGCCTCAGCCGTCCGACCCGGGCTGGGACCTGCTTACCTCGGAGCCGGTGCTCGATCGTTTCGCCGAGTTCCTGGCGCCGACGGCGTACACACCGGCCGCGCCGGAGTTGGTCGACCTGGCGATCGAGTTGCGGAACGGGTGGGGCCCGGGCGCCACCGTCGACACCGTTTCGCGCTTCGCCCGCAGCCGCCTCGAATACATTCCCGGCGTCACCGAGGTGTCGAGCTCGGCCCTGGAGGCACTGCACCACGAGGCCGGTGTCTGCCAGGACTACGCCCACCTCTCCATCGCTCTGCTCCGGGCGGCGGGGGTGCCGGCCCGATACGTTTCCGGCTACCTCCACACCGGGAAGGACGCCCGGCCGGGTGACACGGTGTCGGGGGAGAGCCACGCCTGGGTGGAGGCCTGGCTCGGCGACTGGTGGCCCTTCGACCCCACCAACGGGTCGGCCGTCGGGGAGCGGCATGCGGTCGTCGGACGAGGCCGCGACTACGCCGACGTCCCCCCGCTCAAGGGCGTCCACAGCTCGGGAACGGCCGAGTCCCTCGAGGTCGAGGTACGAATTACACGATTGGCCTGAAAGGTGTCCAAAAGGGGCGCGTAGAACCAAGCGCTAACACAGGGCACAATTGAGGACTAATGGCCGTCACCGAGCTGGGCACGACGAGTCGCCGCACGTTCGAAGACTTCCACGCCCGCCGGGCGGGGGACGCCCTCCGCTACGCCGCCGCCATCGTCGGCTCTCGCGAGGCGGAAGACGCCTGCCAGGAGGCCTGGCTCCGGATCTGGCGGTCCTGGGGTCGCTCGGATCCCGACCGTCTCGACGCCTGGGCGTTCCGCATCGTGCGGAACTGCGCCCTCGACCGGGGCCGTAGTCAGAGCCGCAACCGCAGCAACGAACCGCTCGGTGAGATCGACCCGCCTGCTCCGGTCGGTGTCGAAGACGTCGTGATGCCCCGTATGGAGGCCGAGGGGGCGCTGCGGCTCCTGGGTCAGCTGTCGATGCCGCTGCGGGAGACCTTGTGGCTGCGTGAAGTCGGCGGTTTGAGCTACGCCGAGATCGCCGAGGTCCAGGCGGTCAGCATGGGAACGGTGATGTCCCGTCTCCACGCCGCCCGCAAGCGGGTCGCCCGACATCTGTCCCAAGCCCGGGGGACAGGGGGTGTCCCCCTGACAGGTGCGGCGGGAGCCGCTACGGAAAGCATCGGCGACCGGCGGTGATGCACCGTCGTCACCCGTCTCCGCTGGAGTTGGGCGCCTACTTCGACGGTGAGTCCATCGAAGGGGTGTCGGAGCATGTCGCGCACTGCCGGAAGTGCCGTGAGTCGCTGGACGAGCTGCGGGGGGTCCGCTGCGCCGTCCGGGGCGAGCTCGACCTGACCGACGGGAGCGCCCGCAAGCGGGCCCGCTGGACCGTGGCGCTGATCCCGGTGGCGGCATCGGTCGCGCTGCTGCTGGCGATGTCGGCGCCGCCGGGAGGTCTGCCGGTCACCCGGGTTGAGAACGCCGACCAGGCAACACCGGCCGCGCTCCCCGTTTTCACGCCGCCCGAGGTGACCGACGTGACGTCGCCGCAGGCACCGGCGGTCGAAGGCAACGGCGCCGGTGCAGGCACGGCGCGAGCCGCTGGTTCGTCCGGGTCATCTGTCTCCGTTGCCGATGGCGCACCGTCGAACATGGCAGCGCCGGCAGTGGATGCCGGGGCCGGGTCCGCCACCGTGCCCGGAGCGCCGTCGGAGAAGAGCGCCACCGGGCGCTCG
>JAICGL010000137.1 GCA_025923175.1 Acidimicrobiia bacterium | reverse complement strand
CCGGCGGCAGAGCCGGCACACCGGCCCGGTGTAACGAGCCATCAGACCCTCCGCCGCTTCGAGGCGCGGCATCCGTTGTGCGGGATCGGCGTGACGTCCTTGATGCCGGCCACCTCGATCCCGGTGTTCTGGATGGATCGGATGGCGGTCTCCCGTCCCGAGCCTGGGCCCTTCACGAGTACGTCGACCTTGCGGACGCCGTGCTCCATGGCCCGCCGGGCCGCCGCCTCGGCCGCCATTTGGGCGGCGAAGGGCGTCGACTTGCGGGACCCCTTGAACCCGACGTTGCCGGCCGTGGCCCAGGAGATGGTGTTCCCCTCCTGGTCGGTGATGGTGACGATCGTGTTGTTGAACGACGACTTGATGTGGGCGACGCCGTAAGCGATGTTCTTCCGCTCTATGCGGCGGGGCCGCCGTCCTCCCGGCTTGGGTTTTGCCACTGTTCTTTGCGCTCCCTGTCTGCTTCGGTAGGACGGCCTACTTGCGGGCCTTCTTCTTCCCGGCCACGGTCTTCTTCGGGCCCTTGCGGGTCCGGGCGTTGGTTCTGGTCCGCTGGCCGCGTACTGGCAGCCCCCGGCGGTGGCGGAGGCCGGCATAGCAGCCGATCTCCATCTTCCGCTTGATGTCCTGGGCGATCTCCCGGCGCAGGTCACCTTCGACCTGGAGGTTGGCGTCGATCCACGTCCGCAAACGGGCGACCTCCTCCTCGGTGAGGTCCCGCACGCGGGTGTCGGGCGAGATCTCGGTCGCCGCACAGACCTGCTTGGCGGTCGGAGACCCGACCCCGAAGATGTACGTCAGCGCGATCTCGAGCCGCTTCTCCCGAGGGATGTCAACCCCGGCGATACGTGCCATGCCGTTCCTCTCCTAACCCTGGCGCTGCTTGTGCCGGGGGTTCTCGCAGATCACCATCACCACGCCGTGGCGCCGGATGATCTTGCACTTCTCACACATCGGTTTGACGCTCGGCCTGACCTTCACCAGCTACTCCTCGACCTCACTTGTAGCGGTACGTGATGCGACCCCGGGTGAGGTCATAGGGGGTGAGCTCCACCTGGACCCGGTCGCCCGGCAGAATCCGGATGTAGTTCATCCGCATCTTTCCGGAGATGTGCGCCAGCACCTTGTGGCCGTTCTCGAGCTCCACCCGGAACATGGCGTTCGGGAGCGGCTCGACAACGGTTCCTTCCACGAGGATGGCGTCGTCCTTGGGCTTTGCCAGGGGGATTCACCTACGCTTCCAAAGGTTTCGGCGCCGCGAGCGTCCAGCAGGCCGCTCGGGCCAGACCGCTCAGTATAAGCGGGTTTCCCAGACGACGGCGAAGCCGTCCGTCCCGAGCGGCTCACGCCGCCGCGGTCGGGGGGACACCCCCCGTCCCCCGGGCTGTGCCTTCTAGGGGAGGGTGAGCACTTCGGGGCCGTGGTCGGTCACGGCGATCGTGTGCTCGAAGTGGGCGGAGAGCGACCCGTCGCGGGTGACGACCGTCCAGCCGTCGTCGAGCGTCTCCGTCTCGGCCTTGCCCTGGTTGACCATCGGCTCGATCGCCAGGACGTAGCCCTCTTTGATCCGCACGCCCTTGCCGGGTTGGCCGTAGTTGGGGACGGGCGGTTCCTCGTGCATGGCCGTACCGATGCCGTGCCCGACGTATTCGCGAACGACGGTGAACCCCGCCTGGACCGCCACGGCCTCGACGGCCGCCCCCACGTCGCCGAGGTGGTTGCCGGCCTGAATCTGGGTGATGGCGTCCTCCAGCGATCGGCGGGTGACGTCCATCAACCGGCGGGCCTCGGCGTCGACCTCTCCGATGGGGACGGTGATGGCGGCGTCGGCGTGCCAGCCCTCGATGATCGCCCCGCAGTCGATCGAGAGGATGTCCCCCTCTTCGAGGCGGTAGTCGCCGGGGATCCCGTGGACGATGACGTCGTTGGGCGAGGTGCAGATGACGGCCGGGAATCCGTGGTACCCGAGGAAGTTCGAGCGGGCCCCACGCCGGTCGATGACCTCCCGGGCCACCTTGTCGATGTCGAGCGTGGTGGCCCCCGGTCGCGCCGCCTCGGTGCACTTGGCGTGCATCTCGGCAACGACCCTGCCCGCCTTGCGCATGAGGGCGATCTGGGCTGGGGTCTTGCGGGTGATCACCGCGTCTGGACCTGCCGGGCCGTCTCGATTCCGTCGAGGACCCGGTCGAACACCTCGTCGGGGTCGCCCACGCCGTCAACCGTCACCAGCAGGCCCAATCCCTCGTAGAAATCGAGTAGGGGGCGGGTGGCCTCCTCGTAGAGCTCCAGCCGCTTCGTGACCGCCTCCGGCGTGTCGTCCTCTCGCTGGACGACCTCGCCACCGTCCTTGTCGCAGGTCCAATTGCTCTCCGGAGGCGAGCTCACGTGGTACGGCGTCCCGCAGGTGGCGCACACGCGCCGGCCGGAGATCCGCTCGATCACCACCTCGGTCGGAACGTCGATGTCGACCGCGGCGTCGAGGCCGCCCGGCCCGAGGAGGCGCTGGAGCTCTTCGGCCTGGACCTTGGTGCGGGGGAACCCGTCGAGGACGAACCCGTCGTTGACGGCGTCGTCCTTCGCCAGCCGCTCGGCGACGACACCGATGACGACGTCGTCAGGGACCAGCTCGCCCCGGGTCATGAACTCATTGGCCCGCAGTCCGAACGGGGTGCCGTCCGCGGCCGCCGCCCGGAAGATGTCGCCCGTCGAAATGTGGGGCACGCCGTAATGCCCCGCGATCCGCACCGCCTGAGTTCCCTTGCCCGCCCCCTGCTTCCCGAGGACGAGGAGCCGCGCCCCTGAACTCATGACCTATCGCAAGAACCCCTCGTAGTTCCGCATCATCAGCTGGCTGTCGATCTGCTTCATCGTCTCCAGGGCGACACCAACCGTGATGAGGATGGCGGTGCCCCCGAACGGGAACTGCGCGATGTCCCAGGCCGCGAAGACCAGCAGCGGGATGACCGCGATCACCATCAGGAACAGCGACCCCGGCAGCGTGATGCGGTTGAGCACCTGCTGGAGGTAGCGCTCGGTCGGCGGCCCGGGCCGGATGCCGGGGATGAAGCCCCCCTGCTTGCGGATGATGTCGGCCTGCTGCTGCGGGTTGAAGGCGATCGCCGTGTAGAAGTAGGCGAAGAAGATGATCAGGAAGGCGTAGGCGACGATGTGGAAGACCGCCCGCTGATCGACGATGTTGTTCTGCACCCAGATCTGGACGTTCTCCCACGGCATGATCCCGGTGATCAGCGCCGGGAAGTACAGCACCGAACTGGCGAAGATGATGGGGATGACGCCCGACTGGTTGACCTTGAGCGGGATGTACGTGCTCTGGCCGCCGTACATCCGCCGGCCCACCACCCGCTTGGCGAACTGGACGGGGATCCGCCGCTGACCCTGCTCCACGAAGATGATCCCGACGATCATGCCGATGCCCATGGCGAGCACCACGAGGAACTTGAAGATGCTCGTCTCGTAGATGGCCGCCCCCTGGGTCGGGAGGGCCGACACCACAGAGGCGAAGATCAGCAGCGACATGCCGTTGCCGATCCCTCGCTGGGTGATGAGCTCGCCCAGCCACATGATGAGGGCCGTGCCAGCGGTCAGGGTGATGACGATCAGCATCACGCGGGCGGCGCCGAAGTGCGGGATGAGGTCCTTCCCCTGGAGGGCGGCCGAGTTTCCAAGGAATCCGCCGCTGCCCTGGTGGAGGGCGAACACGATGCCGGTCGACTGCATCAGGGCCAGGGCCACCGTGAGGTAACGGGTCCACTGGGTGATCTTCTTCTGGCCGACCTGCCCCTGCTGCTGCCACTCCTCCAGCTTGGGGATCACCACCGCCAGCAGTTGCATGATGATCGAGCTGGTGATGTACGGCATGATCCCGAGGGCGAAGACGGCCACGTTGGTCAGGGCACCACCGGAGAACAGGTCGAGGAACTGCAGCGCCCCTCCCGTCTCCTCGGCCTGGTCCTTCAGGAGCTGGATGACCGAAAAGTCGACGTAGGGCAGCGGCAGGTGCGACCCCAGCCGGTAGATGGCGATGACGAAGAGCGTGAAGAGGATCTTGTTCCGAAGGTCGGTCACCCGGAACATGTTCCGCAGGCGAGACAGCACCGGCTCCAGGACCTCCTAGGGGAACAGCGCGGCCATGGTGAGTTGGTCGGGAGGCAGTAAGGCCCCCGAGTCTACCGGTTTGTGAGGGCGTTCCCCCGGGCGGGCGGGCGCTTTGTCCCACCCGGCGGCTCGACGACCTCGACCGTGCCCCCGGCGGCCTTGATCTTCTCGGCAGCGGAGGCCGACACGGCGTGGACCCGGACGGTCAGCGGCCTGGTGATCTCACCCCGGCCGAGCACCTTGACGAGGCCGTGCTTGTGGACCAGACCCCGCGCCCGGAGCGACTCGGGTGTGACCTCGGAGTTGGCGTCGAACCCGTCGAGGTGGTCGAGGTTGATGACCGTGTACTCGATCCGGAAGGGGTTCTTGAAGCCCTTCAGCTTCGGGGTGCGCCGGGAGAGCGGGGTCTGGCCACCCTCGAACTTGGGAGGGATCTTTCCCTTCCCCCGGGTCCCCTGCCCCTTGGTCCCGGTACCGGCGGTCTTCCCGCGCCGACCGCCGATGCCGCGGGCGACCCGCTTCTTCTTCGGGTTCGAGCCCGGCGCAGGCTTCAGATCGTGGACCTTCATGGACTTACTGCTCCTCCACCTGCACCAGGTGCGGGACCCGGGCGATCATGCCCCGGATTTCCGGGCGGTCGGGCAGGACGTTGGACGAATTGATGCGACGCAGGCCGAGGGCGCGCAACGTGCCCCGGGCCTTCGGCTTGGAGCCGATGGCCGACTTCACGAGCGTGACCTTGAGCTGACCGGCCATCACTGGACCTCGACGACCGGCTTCTCCCGCCGGTTGCGCTCGGTGTACGCCCGCAGCATGCCGGCCGGGGTGACCTCCTCGGCCGATTTGCCCCGGAGCCGGGCGATCTCCTCGGGCCGCTTGAGGCTCTGAAGACCGTTGATGACCGACCGGGCGACATTGATCGGGTTGGCCGAGCCCAGCGACTTGGCCAGCACGTCGTGCACGCCGGCCGCTTCCAGGATGGCCCGGCCGGCACCGCCGGCGATGACCCCGGTACCGGGGGCGGCGGGCTTCAGGAGGACGCGCCCGGCGCCGTGCTCGCCGATGATCTGGTGGGTGATGGTCGAGCCGGCCAGCGGGACGGGGATGAGGTTCTTCTTGGCCTCTTCGATGCCCTTCTGGATGGCGGCGGGCACCTCTTTGGCCTTGCCCAGGCCCAGGCCGACCTGGCCCTGCCCGTCGCCCACGACCACGAGGGCCGAGAACGAGAACCGCCGCCCGCCCTTGACGACCTTGGCCACTCGCCGGATCTCGATGACCCGCTCCTCGTACTGGCTGTCGGGCGACGACTCCCGCCGCTGACCGCCTCCTCCTCCTCGTTGACCTGCCATGTCCCTTAGACCTCGAGTCCGGCCGCACGGGCGCCCTCGCAGAGGGCGGCGACGCGGCCGTGGTAGCGGAACCCGCCGCGGTCGAAGACCACGCGGGAGATGCCGGCGGCCTTGGCTCGCTCACCCACGAGCTGGCCCACCGCCTTGGCGGCGTCGACGGTTGCCGTCGATCCGCTGCGCTGCTCGGCCTCAGCCGTGGAGGCGGAGGCGAGGGTGCGCCCGGTTGTGTCGTCAATGACCTGGGCGTAGATGTGCCGGTTGGACCGGAACACGGCCAGCCGCGGCCGCTCCGCCGTACCGCTCACCTTCTTGCGGACACGGCGGTGGCGCTTGGTCCTCGCTTCAGCGCTACGAACGCCCATTACTTCTTCCCTGCCTTCCCGGCCTTACGCAGGATGCGCTCGCCGGCGTACCGGACGCCTTTGCCCTTGTAGGGCTCGGGCTTGCGGATCTTCCGGATGTTCGCCGCCACCTGGCCCACGAGCTCCTTGTCGAACCCTCGGACCGCGATCGTTGTGGGGGTCGGGACCTCGAAGGTGATGCCCTCTGGTGCATCGACATGGACCGGGTGGGAGAACCCGAGGGCCAGCTCGATCTTGTTCGGCCCCTGGGCGGTGGCCCGGTAACCGACGCCGACGATCTGGAGCTCCTTCACGTACCCCTCGGACACGCCGACCACCATGTTGTTGACCAGGGACCGGGTGAGACCGTGCAGGGCGCGGTGCTCCCGCTGATCGGACGGGCGGGTGACCATGATCTCGTCGCCCTCGCGGGTCACGGAGATGTCGGGCACCAGGTCGCGCTCGAGGGTGCCCTTCGGGCCCTTCACGACCACGCGGGTGCCGTCGAGGGTCACCTCGACGCCGCTGGGGATGGGGATCGGCTTTCGGCCGATGCGGGACATCGCTTCAGCTCCTACCAGACGTGGCAGAGGACCTCGCCGCCGACCCGGCGCTCGCGCGCCTCCCGGTCGGTGAGGAGACCCTGATTGGTCGAAAGAATGGCAACACCCATACCGCCGAGGACACGGCCGACACTGTCGGCCTTGCTGTAGACGCGCAGGCCTGGCTTCGACACACGCTTGATGCCGGTGATCGTGCGCTTGCGCTCCGGGGTGTACTTCATCAAGACGATGAGCTTGCGGCCGGGATGGCCGGTGTCGCCCTCCACCCGGAAGCCGGCGATGTACCCCTCGCGCTCGAGGAGCGCCGCCAGGGCCTCCTTCAGCTTCGAGGACGGCATCACGACCTCGTCGTGCATGGCGACGTTCCCGTTGCGGATCCGGGTCAGCATGTCGGCGATGGGATCAGTCATGGTCATGGTCGTACCTACCAGGAGGACTTGGTCACGCCGGGAACCTCGCCTGCGTGAGCCATCTCCCGCAGGCAGATCCGGCACAGGCCGAATTTGCGGTAGACGGCTTTCGAACGGCCGCATCGGCGGCACCGGGTGTAAGCCCGCACCTTGAACTTGGGCTTGCGCTGCGATTTCTCGATAAGCGCCTTCTTGGCCACGACTAGGTCCTTTCCCCGGACCGCCGGAACGGGAAGTTGAAGGCCTCCAACAGGGCCTTTCCTTCGGCGTCGGTGCGGGCCGTGGTCACAATCGTGATGTTCATCCCACGCGGGGTGTCGACCTTGTCGTAGTCGATCTCCGGGAAGATGAGTTGCTCGGTCACCCCGAAGTTGTAGTTGCCGCTGCCGTCGAACCCGTCGGGATCGAGGCCGCGGAAGTCCCGGATCCGGGGGATGGCCAGGGTGATCAGCCGGTCGAAGAACTCCCACATGCGGTCGCCCCGCAGAGTGACCTTGACGCCGATGGCGTTGCCCTCACGGAGCTTGAACCCTGCGATCGACTTCTTCGCCTTGGTCACCAACGGTTTCTGGCCGGTGATGATGCGCAGGTCGTTGACCGCCCCTTCCAGCAGGGAGGCCTGCTGGGTGGCTTTGCCAACCCCGCAATTGACGACGATCTTCGTGAGGCGGGGGACCTCCATGGGGTTGGCGAGCTCGAGTTGCTCCTTGAGCTGTGCCTTGATCTGGTCGTCGTAACGGGCCCGCAATCGGGGCTTCGGAGGGGCTTCGACGGTCTCAGTTGCCATCACAGATCACCCTGGCACTTGCGGCAGACCCGGATCTTCTTGCCGGCGTCGTCGAAGCGGTAGCCGATGCGGGTGGCGCCGCACGAGCCGCAGATCAGCGCGACGTTGGAGACGTGGATGGGCATGTCCTTGTCGATGATCCCGCCCTGCATCGTCGCCCGGGTCGGCCGCTGGTGCTTCTTGGCAATGTTGACGCCTTCGACGATGACCTTGTTCTTCTCCGGGATGACGCGCATGATCACGCCGTCTTTGCCGATGTCCTTACCGGCGATGACCTTCACGCGGTCGCCTTTTTTGAGCTTCACGGCTACAGCACCTCGGGGGCGAGGGAGATGATCCTCATGAACTTCCGGTCCCGCAGCTCCCTGCCGACGGGGCCGAAGATGCGGGTGCCGCGGGGTTGCATCTGGTCGTTGACCAACACCGCGGCGTTCTCGTCAAAACGAATGTAGCTGCCGTCGGGCCGGCGCTTTTCCTTGGTGGTCCGGACGACGACGCACTTCACGACGTCGCCCTTCTTCACCGCCGCCCCGGGGATGGCGTCCTTCACGGTGGCCACGAAGACGTCGCCGATGGTGGCGTAGCGGCGCCTCGTCCCGCCCAGCACCTTGATGCAGAGGACGGTCTTGGCGCCGGAGTTGTCGGCGACCTTGAGGCGGCTCTCCTGCTGGATCATGGCGTCACCGGGCCCGTTCGAGGACTTCGATGACCCGCCAGCGCTTCAGCTTCGAGGTGGGGCGGGTCTCCTGGACGCGCACCCGGTCGCCTTCCTTGAGGTCGTTGGCCTCGTCGTGGGCGTAAAGCCGGGTCGTGCGCTGCATCGTCTTCTGATACCGGCTGTGCCGGACCCGGTCGACGACCGCCACGATCACCGTCTTCTCCATCTTCGTGGAGACCACAGTGCCCTCGCGGACCTTCCGCCGATTCACACGCTGGATGCCCTCTGGTTGGGTTGTCTCACTCATGCGCTCTCACCAGCCTCGGCGGCCTCCGCCGCGTCAATCTCCTTCTCGCGGAGCACGGTCAGAATCCGGGCGATCTCGCGCCGGGTCGTCCGCAACATGGCCGAGTTGTCCTGCTGGCCGGTCACCATCTGGAACCGCAGGTTGAACAGCTCCTGCTTGGCCTCGGCCAGACGGGTGAGCAGCTCGACGTCGTCGGTGTCGCGCAGCTCCTGGGCGCGGCGGTTGGCCATCAGACCTCCACCCCCTCCTGCTGCTTGGACCGCTCCACGAACTT
>JAICGL010000136.1 GCA_025923175.1 Acidimicrobiia bacterium | reverse complement strand
GGCCACGACGGTGGCGCCGGCAGCGATACCTGCGTCGAGCGCGGTGACGGCGTTTGCGAGGCCGGCCTCGTCGTCGGGGGCCGCCAGCCACAGCCCCCAGTCGGCGCCCGCCACCGGGGGGTCGCCCGGCGAGCGGAACGGGACGACCTCGTCGCCGCCGCTCCGGACGAGCGGCACACCTTCCCCGCTCGCCGGCGTGGTGACCGACACGACCCGCCCGTCCACCTTCCGGCCGCCCAGCGTCAGCGGCGTGGCCAGCGGGGGAGCACCGAAGCGGGTGGACCACCAGTTCGACACGTCGGCCACGAACTGCGGGTCGCGTGTGGCGAGCTTGTCGAGCGGGCTGGCCCGGGAGAAGAAGTGGAAGGCGAACTGTGCGGCGTCGAGATGGTCGTGGTAGCGGCCGAAGTGCTCCCACCATGACAGGCTCGGCCCGGCCGCCCCCTGGATCTTGGCCACCGGCGGGCGACGGGCTGTCTCGAAGGCCTCGAGGGCGGCGTCGAGATCGCCGGCGTGGGCGGTGAGGCACTGGACGAGCGCGGCGGCGTCCTCGAGGGCCATCTTGGTGCCGGAGCCGACCGAGAAGTGCGCGGTGTGGGCGGCGTCACCGAGGATCACCACGTTGCCCGACCGCCAGCGGCCGCAGCGCAGCGTCCGGAAGTTGCCCCACCGGGAGTTGTTGACCAGCAGCGGGTGACCTTCGAGATGGTCGGCGAAGAGCGCTTCCAGATAGGTCTTGGAAGCCATGTCGCTCGGCCCCGGCGGCTGGCTCACGTCGAAGGTGTCGAGCCCGGCGCGACGCCACGACTCCTCGTCGGTCTCGACGATGAAGGTGCTTGCATCAGGGCCGAAGGGGTAGCCGTGCACGGCGAACACCCCGTCGGGCCCCCGCTCGTGGATGAACGTCAGGCCGTCGAACAGCTTGGTGGTGGCCAGCCAGATGAACTTGGCCGAGGCGGCGGTGACCGAAGGCTGCAGCTGGGCCTCGAGGTGCCGGCGGACCGCGGAGTTGGCGCCGTCGGCGCCGACCACCAGGTCGTACTCGGCGCTCAGGCGCAACGGGTCGGGCACGTCGTGCTCGAATCGCAGGTCGACACCGGCGCCGGCCGCCTGTTCGTGGAGGACGCGGAGCAACGTCATACGGGCGATGGCGGCCATGCCGTTGCCACCGCAGCGCCACTGCTCGCCGTGGATGCGGACCTCGATCTCGTCCCAGTGGACGCCGTGGTCGGTCAGAGCCCGCAGCAGGAGGGGATCGACGTCGTCGATGCCCCGTAGGGTGGCGTCAGAGAAGACGACCCCGAAGCCGAACGTGTCGGTCGGGCGGTTGCGCTCGAAGACGACCACCTCGGCGGACGGGTCGGCCAGTCTCAGCAGTGTGGCGGCGAAGAGCCCACCCGGCCCTCCGCCGACGATGGCGGTACGCACGAAGCAAACATAACAGTATTGCCACGACAGACGCAATAGTGCTAGTCTTGCCGTGACGTTCGGAACGAGACTGTTTCGGTATTGGGCCCGGATCTCGTTCCACTCGCAGCAAGGGGGTCGAGGGACATGGCACGGTTCCGGAACTGGATCGCTACGTTCGGTGCGTTGGCGCTCGGTGTTGCGGTGCTCCCGAACGGCGTCGGCGCCGAGTCGGCGGCAACGCCGGTGCGGCCGATGGTCGAGTCAACGACTCCGGGCCTGCCGCCGGCCATCAACGGCGTGGCTCCCGGTCCCGAGATCCTGCACCGGCCGCCGCCCCGGGCGCCCCAGTTCGAAAACACGGGCGTGTGGAAGGCCGAGCCGACCAAGGTCTGCATGACCAGCGCCTACCGGGCGGGCGAGTTCCTCTACCAGGACTGCCTGTGGGACGACAACGGCGGCGGGCCCGCCTACCGCTGGTGGTACTACACCGCCATCAGGACGTACGAGTACCCGACGAATCCGGCCTACCGCAACAACGCGGCCGACCTCGTCGAGGTCCGCCTCAAGCCCCTCGACGACGCCACCGCCATCCGGGTCACGTACAACACCATGACCGACCCGAACCTGGCGGCGGTCACGGTCGCTCTCGGCGGCACGGAGGGTCAGCCGGCGGAGGCGCCACACAGCGCCAACACGAAAATGCCCGCCCACGTGTTCGTCACCGCCCACGGCACCGAGGGCGACATCGTCGACGCCGCCACCGGCCAGGCCCGGCCGGAGCGCCCGGCGGTGACGGCCGATGTCGAGCGGCGCCAGGTCGAGATCCGTGTGCCGTACTCCGCCTTCGATCCCCGCGGAAATCCCGCGGTGCGGGTCGCCGCCGCCGCCGGACTGTGGGACGCCGCCGGTCAGCGGTACCTCGTCCCCAACGGCGGGCAGGCGACCGAGAGCGAGCCGGGCGGCGGCACCAGTGGCCGGCCGTCGGCCTTCTTCAATGCTGCCTTCCGTTATGACGAGCCCTACGACTCCGCCTGGCGCGACCACCTCCAGCTCGCCGCCATCGAGAAGAGCGACCTCAGCCCGTTCTTCGCCACCGTCGACTTCACGAAGCTCGCCGCCGGGGTGAACGACGACATGGACGGCCAGCGGGGCGGCGTGCCGGCCACCGGCTTCATGAGCATGCTGTTCGCCAGCCACTTCGAGAAGAACCAGGGCCGGCGGATCGAGAGCGATCCCAACGGGCCCCGGCCGCTCAGCTTCAGTCAGCAGAACGGCATGTCCCGGGGCTCACCGGGCAAGAACCAGCGGCCCGGCCTGGCCTTCGGGTGGCCCTGCCGCGACGATTGCACTCCCGACCTCGCCGGTCAGTTGCAGCGCTACCTCGTGTACGTGCCCAAGGTGGCACCGCCGCCGACGGGCTACGCCACGCTGTTGTGGCTCGGCGGGTACGCCATCAACGCCGGCGACGTCGTCTACGGCGAACGCGACCTGTACCGCTCCGTCGGCGACCGGCCCGACAACCCGACGCTCGTGGTCGGAACGGACGCCCGGGGCGCCGACCAGTGGGCCTACGGGCAGAGCGGCGCCAGCAACTTCGAGACGTGGGCCGACGTCGCCCGCCGCTTCAAGCTCGACCCGAACAAGACTGCGCTCGGCGGTTTCTCCAGCGGCGCCTACAGCGCGAACAAGCTCACGCTGACGTTTCCCGACGTGTTCGGTAAGGCCTTCCCCTGCGACGGCCTCGACGTCGCCCCCTCGTTCCCGACCCAGAACGGCGTCGCCGACGAGCTGCCCTTCGACACGACGACCGTGCACGAGCCGGGGTCGCGGGTCAGCGAGATGCTCCCGTCCCGCCGCAACCAGTCGGTGATGGAGTGGGCCGGCAGCACCGACGACTTCATCCCCTACAACATCACCCGGCGGCGGGCCGACCTCTACGCCGCCGGCGACTACGACTACGAGTTCGTCACCTGGCACGGGATCGCGTCCGGTCACCTGCTGATGTGCAACAACGGGACGTGGGACATCCTCACCAAGTGGCTGGGCGACATGAAGCGGGTGGTCGACCCGGTGCAGGTCACCTACGTCCGCAACCCGCTGATGGACGACCCGGGCGCCGGCCTGGTCGGCAACCGGGCCTACTGGCTGTCGGGTATCGAAACGCGCGACCGGGCGCTCGGCACGATCGACGTCGTCTCCGGCGGCTTCGACACCGGCCCCGCCCAGAGGACCCACCAGGAGACCGAGAATCTCTCCATCGGGAGCGACGGGATCTACCTCAGCACCGGCTTCGACCAGCCCGACCGGCGGCCCGCCCTGGCCGAGAACCTGTACACGCGGGAGCACCGCAAGGTCGGGTCGGGTCCGGCGCAGACGCCGTCCGACGTGTTGACGATCACGGCCAAGAACATCGGCGCCCTGACCATCGACCCGGAGCGGGCCAAGGTGAGCTGCAACGCCAGGCTCGACGTGACGAGCGACGGGCCGCTGTCGATCACCCTGCTCGGCTGCGGCGGAGGGCCCCGCTCCTTTGGTTAGCTGACCAACGGGGTGTGCTTTGAGGCAGGCTGGTGAAGCCCCCCAGACTCGCCCGTCGCTTCGAGCACCTGCTGGTAGTGAGCGACGGCCGGGGCGCGGAGCAGGCCGAAGCCGGCCAGGAACAGATCGTGGGCCTGGCGGCCTCGCCAGCCGGCAGGCAGGAGTTCGGGCGGGAGTCCGGGGTCCTTGAAGGGGAACATGCGGTACTCGTGGATGAGGCGGGTCCGTTCCACCAGCGCTTCGGCGCCCTCCGGTTGGCTGCGCTGCCAGGCTGCCACCCTCGGTTCCCAGGTGGTGAGGAACTCGGCGTACTCGTCGTTGAGGGCCTCGAGGTCCCAGCAGCGGGCCGCCATTTCGCGGTCCTCGTCGAGGCCGCCGGAACGGGCCATGAGGAGCTGGAGGCGGCCATCGGACTCGTCCTTCCAGGCCTCGCTCACCTGGTCCCGGCGGTCGTGCGGCGAGATCCAGGCCGAGGCGGCCAGGGGGCCGAATCCCAACCACGACAACGTTTTGCGCAGCCGGTCGCGGCTGGCCCGGGCCGACTCGGGAATGCTGTAGATGGCCATGCACCACTCACCCGGCCAGGGTTCCGGGGGCCGTTCGAAGATCCGCTCCCGGCCGGTGTCGAGCAGGTGCCAGCCCTCGTCGGTCAGCGAGTAGCGGCTCTGGCGGCCGACCCGGCTCGACTCGAACCAGCCCTCCTTGCGCAGCCGGGCCATCAGGACGCGCACGACGTCCTCGCTGATGCCGAACGGTGCCAGCAGCTCGACGAGCGCCCGCAGCCCGATCTCCCCGCCGTCGTAGCGGATGTACTCGCCGAAGAGATCGAACACGATGGACCGCAGCTTCACGCTCTCAAGACTACGGGCTGTGGGTAGTGTGACCTTCGATGCAACTCGGTTTCTGCCTTCCGTTCGCCGGGTCGTGGGCCACGCCGGACAACCAGGTCACGCTGGCCCGCCGGGCCGAGGAGCTGGGCTACTCGACGCTGTGGCTCGCCCAGCGGCTGATCTATCCGACAGAGCCCCGCAACGACTACCCCCAGGCGCCAGGACAACCCTGGCCGGCCCCGTTCGAGCAGGTGGTCGACCCGATCGTGACGCTCACCCACGTGGCGGGGGCCACCGGGCGGATCCGGCTGGGGACGGCGACGCTGCTCGCGGTCTATGTCCCGCCGGTGGTCCTCGCCAAGCAGTTGGCGACGCTCGACCTGGTGAGCGACGGGCGTCTCGACGTCGGCGTGAGCCTTGGCTGGTCGCAGGACGAGTACGCGGCCTGCGGCGTGCCCTTCAAGGAACGCGGCGCCCGCCTCGACGAGTACCTCCGGTGCCTCCACGCGCTGTGGGCTGACGACCCGGTGGAATTCTCCGGCCGCTTCTACTCGGTTCCCCGTTCGCTGTTCCGGCCGAAACCCCGCCAGCGCCCCCGGCCGCCGCTCCTCGTCGGCGGCTACGCCCCGGCGACGGTACGGCGGGCGGCGACGCTGTGCGACGGCTACATCGGCGGCAACGTCCCCCTGGCCCGGGTCGTGCCGGTGGTGGAAGAGCTCCGGGCGGCTGTGGCCGATGCGGGCCGTGACCCGGCCGGGTTCCGGATCGTGTGCCGCGGCGCCGTCCGCCTCTGCGACGAGCCCCTCGACGGCGACGACCGCCGCCCCCTGTGGGGCTCGCTCGACCAGATCCGTGCCGACGTCGACCGCTACCGCGACGCCGGCCTCGACGAGCTGTTCTTCGAGCTCAACTTCGACCCGAGCATCGGCTCGGTCGACGCCGACCCCAAGGCCTCGATGGAGACGGCCCTGCACCTGCTGGAGACGCTCGCCCCTCAGTCCTGAAACACCCAGCGCGTGGCGCGGGTGGCGAACTCGTCCTCTCGTTCGATGATGGCGAAGGCCCGCTCGGGGACGAACTCCAGCATGAGGTGCTGACGGAGGAAGTCGGCGCTCAAGTCCGCGGCCATCGGCTGATACTTGGCCAGATAGCGCTCGATCCATTGAGCCTGACGCCGCTCGTCTGACACGGAGTCCGCCCGCCCTTCGATCGACAGGCACACGACGGTGTCGTCAGACATCACGACGGCGTACGGATTGCCGGCGAGGTTGCGGGCCTTCCGGGCGCGGGGCGAGCAGGAGAACGCGAAGCGACCCTCGTCGTCATTCCAGACACCCCACACCGGCAGGGCGTGCGGCCGCCCGTCGGCCGACGCCGTCACAACCCAGAAGTTCCGGTTCACCCCGAGCCGCTCCGCCGCCCACGACCATGGCAACGGCTCCCACTCCGGCGTGTCGACGCCGTAGTCCGGCATCCACGGCCGTTCGGCCCGAGGGTTCACAGACACTTGAGCCAGACGATAACGCCCCGCCCGGGGGCGTCGTCATGCGAAGCCGCCTCGACGACGCCCATCTCGATCGGCTGCGGCGCGGGCTTTTCAACGCACGGCGCCTTCCCGCTGTCGTGCCAGCTCCGTCCGTCGAACCAGTCGGCGGCGCCGACGTTCCATCCACCTTCTTCATCAATGAAGTCGAACTTGGGGCCGGCCACCCTCTCCCCCTCGAAAAAGACGTTCACCCCATCGGGGTTCACGAGCGTCGTCTTCCCCCGGAGCACGGTCACCGGCTGACCCTCCTCCGAGCTACACCCCGCAAAGCCGATCGCCACCACGATCGCCGCCACGACGACACACCCTGCCCTGTCGACCATCGCGCCTCCCCGCCCACAAGAACCGGCGGACACGCTACGACCTGAGCCGCGATGGAGCGAACGATTTCGCCCGCCCCAATTCGCCCGCCTCGGGCGGTGCGCGCATCTCGGTGGGATCCGACCCTCGAGACGGCGAATCAAACGACGTCGGCCCGTCCGTCCGTGTCGTTCTCGTGAAGGTTCAGTACGACCGGTGACGGCGGCGCCTCGCCCCCCGAATCAGCTCAAAAGCCGTCCGGCTTCTGCCCCCCCACCCACCCCGGAGTACCTCCGATGCGTCGCGTTCTGTTTGCTCTGGTCGCCATGGTTACGTTCGTCATTCCGGTCGTGAACGGGAGTACCGCCGTCCCCGCCGCCGCCGAGGCGAACCGGTCCGGGTACTGGATGCTCGGCTCGAACGGGCAGGTGTTCGCCTTCGGCGACGCTCGGGAGCTTGGTGACCAGTCGTCGGTGCTTACGATCAACCCGTCGTTCCGGGGGTCGCCAGTCAAGCGTCACGAGTCGGTCGACCTGGAGCCGTCGGCATCTGGCGACGGGTACTGGATCCTCTCCAACGCCGGCTCCATTGACGCCTACGGCGACGCGCGTGGCCGAGTCTTCATCGAACGGCCGGCGACGCTCAACCCCGATGAAGAGGCCACCAGCCTGTCAGCCACGCCGTCGGGCAACGGTCTAAGGGTGTTCACCTCGCACGGACGGACGATCACTTATGGCGACGCCCGGCATTTCGGCGACATGTCGGGTACGCCGCTGAATGGGCCGGTGCTCGACGCCGTCCCGACCCGCTCGGGGAACGGCTACTACATGGTCGGTTCCGACGGCGGCATCTTCGCTTTCGGCGACGCCGCATTCCACGGCTCGATGGGAGGCAAGCCCCTCAACGCCCCGGTGCGGTCTCTCGTGCCCGATGGCGACGGCACCGGCTATTGGCTTGTCGCCTCTGACGGCGGCATCTTCGCCTTCAACGCGCCGTTCCGTGGTTCGATGGGTGGTCAACGGCTCAACAAGCCGGTCACCGGCATGGTCCGCTTCGGTGACGGTTACCTGATGGTGGGGGAGGACGGCGGCATCTTCTCCTTCTCCGACTCGCCGTTCTTCGGCTCGCTCGGTGACCGCCCACCCGCCAGTCCTGTCGTCTCCGTGGCGGCCTTCGATACGGCTTCTGTGAAAGCGGCCACGAGTCCGTCCTCATCGGATTCACCCGCATCCACCCTCCCGGTACCGACCACCACCACGACGGGAGCGGCTGCGCCGGCGCCGACCACAACCAGCACAGCCCCGGCGACGACTACGACCAGCACCGCTCCGGTCACGACCACGACGACCCGCCCACCCGGGACCGATCCTTCGTCCGGAGTGCCGACCTACGAATACGACTGCTGGACGGGCCAGACGATCCGGATCTGGATCTACGATCAATCAACGAATGCCGAAACCTGGGCTGTCGACAACGCCTGCACCGAGAACTGGGCGGTCATCGGGATTCCGGTTTCGAACGAGTCTGGCCGATGGCTGAGCGTTGCTCCTCAGACTTCGTTCCGCCTACCGGCAGAGGGCTGGATGACGTATCGCCGAGGCACCGAGTACGTGGACGTCAACAGCGGGCCCCAGACGTCGTGTGACCCCGGTTACGAGCTGTGGGAGATCGGGCCCGACACAGGCGGGGAGCTCGAGCTCCTGACCGTCTGCTCTACGAGGGACGAAGAGGGAGACCTCCAGTACGACGGGCCACTCTGCTTCGGTGGGATCCCCGACCACATCGGAAGCGATCGGAACGACCGCTGGGGGAACGAAGACGACGACGTGAACGGCGACGGTCAGGTCATCATCTACGGCGCGGGCGGCAGTGACTCCTGGAGCTCGGGCAGCATCGACAGCGGCACCTTCACCGATACCCAGTTCTGTGGCGGCCCTGGCGACGACTCCGCCGGAGGGTGGCTCGCCGCGATCGACGGCGGCGACGGCAACGACACCTTCACCCCGACCGCCTGCGGCGATTCCGCAACGATCGTCAACGTCGAGGTCGTGCACCCGGAAACCGAGTGCCCGGAAGGCACCCCCTAACGGTCGAATCCCGCGCGCTCAACGACACTATGTGTGGCTAAGCGGGGAGCATCGACCTCACCCGCTCGCTATGCCGCGACAGGTTGGCGTTTCCGGGCTGCCCCCGGAGCGTTTAGATCGCCGTTGTGGCGCTG
>JAICGL010000135.1 GCA_025923175.1 Acidimicrobiia bacterium | reverse complement strand
CAGCAGGGTGGCGGAGGGGCGCCACGCCCGTACTGAGTTTCACCGAGTAGGGCCGAGGGAAGCGGCGGGGTTCGCCCCGCCGCTTTCCTTATGGCTGCGTGCCGGTGATCAGGCGATGGCGCCGGCCGAGCGCAGCTTGGCGATCTCCGCGTCGGAAAGTCCCCAGTCGGCCAGCGCCTCGTCGGTATCGGCCGCCGGGGCGGAGGGCGGCCGCGAGATCTCCCCGGGGGTGCGGCTGAACCTCGGGGCCGGGGCCGGCTGCGTGACGCCGCCCACCTCGGTGAAGACCTGGCGGGCGACGTTGTGGGGATGGTGCGGCGCCTCCTCCATCGTGAGGACGGGAGCGAAGCAGACGTCTGTCCCCTCCATGATCTGGCACCACTCGTCGCGGGTTTTCTGCTTGAAGATGCCGGCGATGCGCTCTTTCAGGGCCGGCCACTGGCTGCGGTCCATCTGGGCGGGCAGGTCCTCGCCCTCGAGTCCGGTCAGGCGGAGGAGTTCGGCGTAGAACTGCGGCTCGATCGAGCCGACGGAGATGTACTTGCCGTCCGAAGTCTCGTAGGCGTCGTAGAAGTGGGCGCCGCCGTCGATGATGTTCGAACCCCGTTCGATGTCCCAGAAGCCCATGGCCTTCATGCCGTGCATCATCGCCATGAGGATGGCCGTCCCGTCGACCATGGCCGCGTCGACCACCTGGCCCTGTCCGGAGCCCTTCGCCTCCAGCAGGGCGCAGACGACGCCGAAGGCCAGCAGCATGCCGCCGCCGCCGAAGTCGCCCACCGTGTTGATCGGCGGGACGGGCGTCTCCCCCTTGCGGCCGAAGTGGGCCAGCGCTCCGCCGAGGGCGATGTAGTTGATGTCGTGGCCGGCCATGGGGGCGTAGGGCCCTTCCTGGCCCCAGCCGGTCATCCGGCCGTAAACGAGGCGGGGGTTGCGGGTCAGGCAGGCGTCGGGGCCGATGCCGAGGCGCTCGGCCACGCCGGGCCGGAAGCCCTCGAGGAGGGCGTCGGCACCCTCGACGAGGCCGAGGATGAGTTCGATGGCGTCGGGGTGCTTGAGATCGATCCCGACCGATCGCCGACCCCGGTTGAGGACGTTGGCCGGGATCCCGTCGAGCCCCCGGGGGCCGGTGGGCCGTTCGAGGCGGATGACGTCCGCCCCCATGTCGGCCAGCATCATGCAGGCGAAGGGGCCGGGGCCGATCCCGGCGATCTCGATGATGCGATATCCCTTGAGCGGTCCCATGGCGGCAACGGTACCGTTCGAGGTCGTGCGGACGTCGATGTCTGGCAGGCCATGACGCTGAGGGATCAGGCGGAAGCTTGGCCGGTGGCCCGCTTCGCCACCGTTGACGGCGACGGGCAGCCTCACCTGGTGCCGTGCTGCTTCGCCTTCGACGGCGACGTCGCCTACTCCGTGGTCGACCACAAACCGAAGCGCTCCCCTGCCCTGCGCCGGCTCGACAACATCCGGTCCAACCCGGCCGTTTGCCTGCTGGTTGACCACTACGAGGACGACTGGTCCCGCCTGTGGTGGGTCCGCTTCGACGGACGGGCCCGCCTGCTCACCGACGGTCCCGAGCACGCCTCCGCCATCGCACTGCTGTGCGCCAAGTACGAGCAGTACCGGGCCACTCCCCCGTCAGGCACGGTCATCGCCATCGACGTGGCGGAAGTTCGCTCCTGGGCTCCTCCGGGAATACTCGCTGCGACCGAAGACCGGAGGATGGATTCCCATGGGGAAGATGGACGAACTGAAGAACAAGGCCCGGGAAGCGCTCACTGAGCACCGGGACAAGATCGAGCAAGGCATGGACAAGGCCGCCGGCAAGGCCAAGCAGAAGGCCGGCCGCGAGCACTCCGGCAAGATCGACTCCGTGCTCGACAAGGGCCGCGACGCCCTCGACAAATTCACCCGCGGCGACGACGCTCCCCCCGCCAAGCACGCGATGCCGCCGGAGGAGCCCCGGCCCTAGCGGCCGCGGCCACGGGCGGCGTCGAAGGCTGTGCGAAAGCGGGCGGTGATTTCGGCCTGAATCGCCTTGGGGGCGTAGGACCGTCGCCCGTAGATCTGGTCGTAGCGCTCGAGCAGGTCGGGCCGGACATTGGCGAGCCAGGCAAGGTACTCCTCCTTCACCCCCGGGCGAAGGTGGAGCACGATCGGGCTGGCTGAATGCACTCCGGCCTCGACCAGCGCGTTGGCGAGCGCCTGCAGCTGGATCGTGCTGTCGGAGATCCCCGGCAGGATCGGCGCGGCGAGTACCCCGGTCGGTATCCCGACCTCCCGCAGGTGGGCCAGCGCCTCGAGCCTCCGCCGTGGATGCGGCGTGCCCGGCTCGCTGATCTTCCACACCTCGTCGTCGACCGTCCCCACCGAGAATGCCGTCTGCACGCTCGTGCGCCTGGCGGCCTCGGCCAGGACATCGATGTCGCGCAGGATGAGCGTCGACTTCGTCAGGATCGAAAACGGATTCCGGGCCCCTCCCAACACCTCCACGATCCCCCGGGTGAGCCGGTACTTCCCCTCACAGCGCTGATAGGGATCCGTATTGGTTCCCATCGCAATGAGGTCCCCCGCCCACCGTTTCGCCGCCACCTCGGCCCTGACGCGCTCGACCGCATTGACCTTCACGACAATGCGCCGCTCGAAGTCCTCACCGGCGTTGAGGTTCAGATACTCGTGCGTCGGGCGAGAGAAGCAAAAGGAGCACGCATGGCTGCATCCCCTATACGCGTTGATCGTGTAGCGGAAGGACATGCGGGATTGCGGCGGGACGGGATTGATGACGCGCTGGGCTTTGACCTCGAGGAACTCGAGGCCGCGGAACTCGCCGTGGCCGGCGCGCCACGTCGGGGCTTCCTGCTCGAACAGGGCTTGCTGCGGGCCCTCGCTCTCATCGGCGAGGCGCCAGCGGAGCCGCTCCCGGGATTCCTGTGAGGCCCCAGCCATACTCAGAGCCTAATCGAACACGTGTTCGTTGTCGAGCGATTTCGTTCGGCTGTTTCAGTGGGCCGTCGGCTCGACGGCGAGGGTCACTTCGAGGCGTGGTGAGGCGTAGGGGCCGAGGGCGGCGCGCAGCTCGGGAGGAAGGTCGCGGCCGAAGTCCACCAGGGCCCGCAGGTTGCGGGGTAGGCCAGCTCGGTCGAGCTCGGCGGTGAACTCGCTGCTCCGGACGAGGCGTTGCAGCCGCCCGGCGCTCTCGTCATCCAGTTCCTCGCCGGTGCCTGCGCCGGCGGCCTGCCCGCTGATGCGGGCGAGGTCGGAGAGCAGGTCGCCGACGTCGATCGCACCTGTCACCAGGCGGCTGCCGTCGGGCCGGTCCACGACGACTGCGTCTTGCACCCAGCCGGAGACTCCAAGATCGGTGAACCCGCCGTTGCCTTTGCCGAGGCGCAGGAAACGGGCCTGTTCGGCGGACACTTCCGTTTTCGCTCCGTCCTGAACCAGATGGATCGCGTTGCCGTCGGACACGATCCGGACGTCCTGTTCGCTGTCTCCGAGGAGGGTCGTGTAGCGCATATCGAGGATGGGGTACTGCCGGTCCTCCTCGATGGCGAAAGGGCCCTGCATCCGGAAGCCCACCGGTTGCTTCGCCGCGGAATCAGCGGTGGCTGCGAGGGCGAATTCGATATTGCCCTCGTCGAGTGCGGCCATGGCGGCGTCGGTTTTGCTCAGGGGGCCGGCGTCGGCGCGGCCGCATCCGGTCAGTGTCGCGGTCACCACCAGTAGGCCGACGAAGGCTCCGAGCCGCAGATGCCGGCGCGCCATCACGATCCTCCTGTCGCGTTCGCGGTGCTGGTGGTCGTCGTAGCCTCTGGCTCGGTCGTGGTGGTCGTCGGCTGCGGCTCGTTCGCGGTCGTCGTTGATGTGGAGGAACTGCTCGTCACCGTGGCCAGCGGCGTGGTGGTCGTCGTGGTTGTATCCCCGTCGCCGACCGGCTCCGTCGTTGGGGTCGACCCGCCGTCCGATCCGGTCGCATCGACATCGGAGCCGTCCGGCCCGGGATCTCCGCTGGCGGCGGGCGCGGGAACCTCGACGAGTTCCTGCTCGAGGATGGCGACGAGCTCTGCCTTGGCCGCCTGCACGGCGGCGTTGAGCTCGGTCACGGTCATGGTCGGAGCACTCTCCTCGAGGGAACGCAGCGTCTGGTAAAGGGCGGTCAGTCGCTGCCGGCCTTCGGCGGTGAAACGCGCCGGGCTGTCGAAGCCGAGGACGATCTGCGTGGCCGAGGCGTACGTCACACACTCGACGCACTGGTCGTTGTAGGCGACCGCCAGGTTTTGGGGTACGGCGATGTCCACGTCGCCGAGCGCCAACACGATCTGGAACGCCAGCGCGACGGTCTGGCAGTCGGTGCAACTGGCCAGGGCGTAAGCCGAGTTCGTCTCGTCGATTACACCGTTGGCGACCCGGCGGACCGAGAAGGCCAGGCGGAAGACGCTCGCACCGTCCTCGGTGTTGACGGCCACGGCGGTGTTGTCGTCACCTGTCGTCCCGTCGGCCGAGGCGGCCGGCGCGGCGGGCACGACGAGGATGGCGGGCAGGAGTGCGAGTGCCAGCAGGGAGCGGCGGAGTGTGGTCATGGCTGCGTCGACTCCGTTGTCGTCGGATTGGTGGTCGTTGTGGATGCTTGCGGCGTTGTGCTCGTTGTCGTGATCGCGGTGCCGGAGGTAGTCGTCGTGGTTGTGGTCGCCGGACGCAGGGTGGTCGCGGTGGACGGCGTCGGGGATTGCGTCGGAGTGGTTGAGGTGGTCGGCGTCGGCTCACCGAGCGGCACCGAGTCGGCGGGCGCCAGCGCCGGCGGCTCGGAAACGGGCGGCGCCGTTGTGGTCGGGCTGCCGGAACTCCGGAAGGGTGCGCCACCCAACCGGGCGGCGTCCGCTTCGGTGAGAGCGGGACGACCGCTGCGGAGCTCGGAACCGGCGCGGACGGTCTCCTGCAGGCGGGCTCGTTCACCGGGCTGGTACGGCCGGTACTCGCCGTTGGGCCACCACAGCCAGACGAGCCCGGCGAGAGCCGCCAGCCCGCCCGCAGCCAGAAGGCGGCGCAGTACCGGCCGCTCCCCCGTCGCCACCCACGCCGCCTGTCCCGCCCGCCGGCCCATCCGGCCGAGCAGGTAGACGGTGCTGAGGAGAGGGAGACACAGCGCGCCGATGGACAGCACTCCGGCGGCCAGACCGAGGAATTCGCCGCCGCGCCGGGCGTCGCCCAGGTTCTGCCACTGCAGCGCCAGGCTGTCGCCGGCCGTGGCGGCGACACGCGGCAGGTTCACGACCGCGAAGAGCAAGGCCAGCGCCAGCAGCGGGATCACGGCCAGAACCCAGGCCGTGATCACCACCCGAACCCACGGCTTCAGGGCGGTCACTGCCGGATCCGGGGGCGACCCAGGCTTCAGGCTTCGCAGCGTCGGGCGGATCCGGGCGAACAGATCCGGGACGCCGGTCAGATCGGCCAGGATGTGATAACCGTCAAGCCGTACGAACGGGAGCAGTTGCTGCACCATCTGGAAGAGCAGCAGCGGAATGACGACGAGCAGGGCGTCGAAGCGGGTCGCCGCCCAGATCCCGAAAACGGCGACGGCGAAGAGCATATTGAAGTAGAGCCCGCCCAGGTCGGTCCGGAGGCGGCCCGACCGCGGGAGGCGGTAGGAGTCGGTGACGTCGGTGTAGAAGGCGGGCCAGACGAGGTAGAGACCCGCTCCCATCGCTCCGGGGGTGCCGCCCGAATAACGGAGTGCGGCGGCGTGGCCGAACTCGTGGAATCCGGCCGACGCCGCCGCCAGCACGAACATGAGGACGACGAGCCCGGGCTGGTAGAGCATCTGCCGGGTCGCATCGGCGATGCCCTCCGAAAACAGCAGCCACCCGACGAAGGCTCCGAACACCGCCACCACGGCGAGCATGACAGGAGGGGTGAACAGCCGGGCGAAGGGCGCCGTGATGCGTCGCGTTGTCCGCTCGTTGGTGAGCACGACCCGCCACCGCAGGCCGAGCAGCGGAGCCGCCTTGCGCACCTCTGGTTCCGACCCGTCCGGCAACCGGAGCAGCCCCAGCGGGCGCAGCTTGTCCTCGACGAGGAACCGGATGTCGTCGGGAGACGCTTGCTTGCCGACCCCCTCGCCGACGACCCGGGCGATCTCCGCCAGGTCGCGACGGCCGTCGATGGCCTCCAGCACCCGGTAGAGCAACGCCGTGAGCTGGATCGTCTGCCCGTCGGCCCTCCGGGCGAGGCACGGCGGCTCCTGGTAGCCGGAGCCGTCGAGCTCGCCGAGGAGTTGCACGCCGTCGGCCCGCACGGGGACATGTTGGTTGAGATCGGGGGTGGCCGTTACGGCCACCCCCGGGAGTGTCTGGGTCATCGCTTGTCCGCCGTCTCGTCGAGCCGGCCGGCCGGGCTAACCGCCCGACTGGTCCATATCCACCGTCTGTTCGGCGTTCGCCTCGGCGACGCCGTTGAGGGTCTGGGCAATGATCGAGTCCTGGTCGGCCGACGCGGCGGCCACCGAGCCGACCGAGGCGACGTTGGCCGCCACTGAGGCGTCGATCGGTGCCGCCACGTTGGCGTTGGCCGCGACGGCGGCGTCAATGGGCGCCGCGACGTCGGCGTCGAGGGCCAGGTCGACGTTGAGGTTGAGCAGCGACTGATCGCCGAGCAGGTCGAGCACCGACATCGCCTCCTTGTCGGGAAGATCGGCGGCGCCCTCGGCTTCGAGTTCACTTTGACTGAGGTCGCTCATGGATCACGCTCCTGACTGGTCGATGTCGGCGTCCTGGATGGCGTTGGCCACGGCGGTCCCCTCGAGGTTCTGGATGATGATGGAGTCCTGGTCGGCCGAGGCGACCGCCACCGAGTCGAACGAGAGGACATTGGCCGCCACCGAGGCGTCGATCGGTGCCGCCACGTTGGCGTTGGCCGCAATGGCGGCGTCGACCGGCGCCGCCAGGTCCAGAGCCAGGTCAAGGTTGGCGTTGACGTCGAGGAGCGACATGGCCTCCTTGTCCGGCAAGGCGGAACCGGCCTGCGCCTCAACTTCGTCCGGTGACATCCGGTTCGGTTCAGTCGTCATCGTTGCACGCCTTTCATGTCAGTCGTTGTCCGTCTGCTCGAGAATCACGATCTGGTCAGCGTCCGCGATCGCGTACGAGCTGATGGACTCGTTGTTGATGGCGATGGCTTCGTTGATTGGCATGGCGAAGTTGTCGATTCCGCCGCCAAAGCTCGCCTTGATGGTCGACATCGCCTCCCGGTCGGGAAGCTCTGAACCGCTTTGTGCCTCCAGCTCTTCGCCGGTCAGCTCGTTTTGGTCAGCCACGGTGGGACGTGTACCACCGGGCGTTCACACTGAACTCGACCGCCGTCAGATCCGAGGTGTTTGGCCCGATTTCGCCAGCGCAACGGGCTCTGCGCGGGTGCGGCCGGCTACGGCTGGTGCCAGCGGCCCCAGCGCCGGGCGACCAGGCCGACGGAAAGCAGACCGGCACCGAAGAGGATCAGCGGCCCGCTTCCGGATCCGGTTCGAGCCAAATCCCCGCCCTGGGCAGTCGTGTCGGAGCTGAGTGCGGCCTGGGCGGCCTGCGCGTGCTGGAGATGCATCTGCGCCTTGGGGGCGTAGTCGGTGGCGAAGGCCTTCACCTCGGGATGCGAGCCCGAAGAGATCTCCTGTTGCGCCTTGGCGACCGACTTCGTGTGACCTTCGACCTGGGCGGCAACGTACGCGGCGTCGAATGCCGCGCCGCTCTGCGCCTTCACCTTCTCGCCGGTGGCCTGCTGCTCGGCACTCGGCTGGTCGGGGACGGGGAGACCGAGTTTCGTTGTCAGGGCGCGGTTGAGCTCCATGACCTGCTGGTGGTCGGCCAGGAGCTTCTTGGCCAGTTCCCGCACCGTCTCGGTGGTGGCGCGTTCGACGGCCACTTTGCCCAACGCGACTTCAGCGATGTTCGTTTCCTGCTGAACCTTGAGGAACGTCTTGTCCTGCTCACTGATCGTGTCGGTCTGGGCGAGCGCTGAACCGCCGCCGACCAGGGCGAGTGCCATGGCGGCGAGCATGAAGAATGTCCTTCTCACTGTTCCCCCTAAATCCTGGATGAAAGCCCGCTACCCAAAGCCGACCCCGGTAAATCGCGGATGCCCCGCGAGCGGTGCGTCAGCCTGCGGAAAGGCGGGCCCGGACCAGGTCGCTCACGGCTTTGCCGTCGGCACGGCCCGCGACCTTGGCGGTGACAGCCTTCATGGCGGGACCCATCGACTGCATTCCGGAGAAGCCGCCTTCGGCCAGGGTGTCGGTGACGATTGCCTCGAGTTCTTCGGGGGTGAGGGCGGCGGGCAGGTAGGCGGCGAGGATTTCGCGCTCGGCCTCCTCGCGGTCGGCGCGGTCGGGGCGGTCGGCGTTGCGGAAGGCTTCGGCGGCCTCGTCGCGCCGCTTCACCTCTTTGTTGAGCACCTTGAGGATCTCGTCGTCGGTCAGCTCCTTGGCCTCTTTGCCGGCGACGGTCGCTTGCTGTACGGCGGCCAAGGCCATGCGGAGGGCGGAGGTGGCAACGTCGTCCCGGCGCTTCATGGCGGCGGTCAGGTCGGCGCGGAGCTGGTCGCTGAGCACGTCAGCCGCTCTTGTTGGGGCCGACCCGGTCGAGGCTGATGCGCAGCAGCACCCGGCGTTCCCGCTCCATGGCGGCCCGGTAGTCGTCCCAGTCGGGATGCTCACCTGCCACGCGGCGGTAGTACTCGACAAGACCCTCCATGGCCTCGGGGAGCGACACGATGGCCGCCCGCCCGTCGACGAGCACCCAGTCTCCGTACCAGCTGTCGCTCAGGACGCAGAGTGACGCCCGGGGATCGCGCCGCAGGTTCTTCGTCTT
>JAICGL010000134.1 GCA_025923175.1 Acidimicrobiia bacterium | reverse complement strand
CCGACCGCGGGATGAAGAAGGTCGGCAGGTCGAACAGGTCGTTGAAGACGCGGTGGCGGCGGGCGGCGGCGGCCAGGTACTCGTGCCCCGACGTGCCGCCCGTACCGATACGGCCGCCGATCATCCGGTGGGCCAGCAGGGCGTGGCGCTGCCGCCAGGCGGTGAAACCCTCGTCGATGTCGACCAGCGTCGTGAGGAACCGGAACGGCAACTGGAAGATGGGTTCGTGGCGGTAGAGGTTGATCAGCAGGGCGGCCAGGAACGCCCGGTGGCTCAGGCGTCGCTTCCCGGCCCGGACGAGATCGGCCCACTTGTTGGCGTCGAAAACAGCCTCGAAGCTGGCCATGGTGGCATCGAACTCGGCCAGGGCGCCGGCCCGGCCCTCGGCGTCGAGCTGGGGGTGCGACTCGATCACGGCCCGGTCCCTGGCCATCATCTCCGCCACGGCCTCCCGGTAGGCCTTCCAGAAGTCGAAGCCACCGAACGAGAGGAACGGGGTGCGGCGCAGCCACCGTTCGAGGTGGTCGTGGAGCGACGGTTCCTGCGCCGACGCTTCGATGGCGGCGGCGTGTTCCCCGGACAGGACGCTGGTGTACGGCATTCCCTTGATCTTCAGCCGGTGGCCGCTATCGAGGCCGAGCTTGTTCTCGATCAAGCGGAACTGCACGCTCTGGAAACCCGATGCCGGGATCAACACGTCGCGGAACTCCAGAAAGTCGAGCGGTGTCATCGTCTCCAGCACTTCGATCTGATCGGTGAGGATCCGCTGAACCTTGTTGATCCGCGCCAGGTGGGCGACGACCTCGCCCATGTCCTTCTCGGCCACGACCTCTTGGCCCATCACGTCGAGCACGGCGTCGAGCTCGAAGAGGATCTGCTTGAACCACAGCTCGAACGCCTGGTGGACGACGATGAACAGCAGCTCGTCGTGGGCCACCGGGTCGGACAGCGGCTGCTGGGCCGACAGCAGCTCGTCGAGGTGCAGGTACGACCAGTAGTAGACGGGGTTCTTCGGGACAGCCATCGGCGATGACGCTAGACCACATAACCTGGCCGGGTGGCCGGTGCCGAGGAGCTCAACATCGCCGAGCTGTTTCTCACCCGGCGGCTCAGCGAAGGTCGTGGCGAGCGGGTGGCCCTACGGCTCGCCGACCGGCACCTGACATACGCTGAGCTCGACGGCCTGGCCAACCGGTTCGGGATGCTGCTGCGGGACCTCGGCGTCCGCCAGGAGGAACGGGTCATCCTGGCCCTGCCCGACTCGGCGGAGTACGCCGCAGCGCTCTTCGGCATCCTCAAGATCGGGGCCGTAGCGGTCATGGTGAACCCGGGCCTGCCGGCGGACGGACTGGCGGCCATGGTCGAGCTGGCCCGTGCCCGGGTGGCAGTGGTGACGCCCGACGCCGCGCCGCCCGTCCGCCACCGGGTGGTCGTCGCTGACGGCGACGGGCCGCACCTCGACTGCTCGGAGAGCCTGGACCCGGTGCAGACGCACCGGGACGACCCCGCCATCTGGCTGTTCTCCGGCGGTACGACCGGGCGTCCCAAAGCGGCGGTACAGACGCACGGCAGCTTCGCCAACACGACCGAGCTGTACGCGCAGCAGGCGATGGGCTGGAGCGAGGACGACATCACACTGTCGGTGCCGAAGCTCTACTTCGGTTACGCCACCGGATCGAACCTGTTCTTCCCGCTGTCGGTCGGCGGGTCGGCGGCGCTGTTCCCCGAGCACCCAACGGCCGAGATCCTCTTCGACCAGATCGCCCGGCACCGGCCGACGATCCTCATCAACACGCCGAAGATGGTCGCGGCGATGATCGAGCTGGCCCGGTCGGCGGACAGCTCCCGCGCCGACCTTTCGTCGCTCCGCTTCGCCACGTCGGCCGGTGAGGCGCTCCCCCCGTCGCTCTATGCCCGCTGGAAGGAGACCTTCGGCGTCGAGCTCTACGACGGGCTCGGGACGGCCGAGATGTGGCACGTCTTCGTGTCCAACCAGCCCGGAGCGGTGCGACCCGGAAGCCTTGGCCGGGTCGTGCCCGGCTTCGAGCTGGCCGTGCGCGACGCCGACGGCCGGGACGTGCCCGATGGCGAGGTGGGCCGGCTCTGGGTGCGGGGCGACTCGCTGGCCCTCGGCTACTGGCAGGACACGCCGAAGTCGCGCGATGCCTTCCGGGGCGAGTGGTATGCCAGCGGCGACCTCGTGGAGCGCGACGCCGACGGGTACGTCCACTACGTCGGCCGCGGCGACGACGCGCTCAAGGTTGGCGGGAAGTGGCTCCTTCCCGCCGAGGTGGAGGACTGCCTTGCCACCCACGAGGCAGTGACGGAAGCGGCCGTCGTCGGAGTGCCGGACAGCACCGGCCTCACCCGTCCGGTGGCCTTCGTCGTTCCGGCTGCCTCTGCAAAGCCCGACGGCCTCGAAGGCGAGCTGCAGCAGCACTGCCTGACCCACCTCGACGCCTACAAGCACCCCCGCAAGGTGTTCATCCTCGACGACCTGCCCCGCACCCACCTGGGCAAGGTGGACCGGGGTTCGTTGCGCCGCCTGGCCGAGGGCAAGGTCTAGGCGCGCAAGCAGCGGGCGCGTCCACCGCCGGCTTCGGCCAGTTGGTGGGCGAAGCCGACCTCGGCGCGGAGGTCGGGGTAGGCGACAGAGACGGTGATTCCCTGACGGCGGCAGCGGCTCGCGGCGATGAGTGCAGCCCGGCGGGCGACGTCGACCACTCCCCCCGACATCAGCCAGGGAATCAGCTGCGACCCTCTGGGGGCGCCGGCCGGGCCCCAGGCCTCGTCGGTTCCGTTGTGGCTGGTGCACTCGGCGTCGGTGACGAGGATCACGTGCTTGCGGGCACCGGCCGCCGCTTCCCTGAGCAGGAGCAGGCGGGCTGCATCGATCCCGGCCTCGATGTTGGTGGCGTGGGCGAAGCGGTACTGCTCGGCGAGCAGCGGCGCCCGTGATCGCGACAGCGGCCGCGCCAGGACCGCCTCCTCGGAGAAGGCCAGCGCCCCGACCCGGTGCCCGTTCCGTACGAGCACGCGTGTGAGCGCGGCGGTGGCCGGCGCCACCAGTGGCCGCTCGTCCCGGCCCATCGAGGCGGAGGCGTCGAAGACGATCACGACGTCCCACACCGCGCTCGGCTGGCGGCTCAGCGCCCGCGGAGACAGCGAGCCGGTGCGCAGGCTGGCCCGCACCGTCTGACGGGCCGAGAAGTCACGGGCCCGGTCGCCGGGCCGGAACGGCCGCACGGCGAGGATCTCGTCGCCTACCGCCCGCCGGCCCGGGCGGGTCGGCGCCGGCCCGGCGGTCGGCGGGAACGCGGCGCCCGGTTCGAGCAGCTCGTCGAGAAACAGCGCTGCTTCGTCGTCGCCGAAGGCCGCCCGCAGTGCCTGCTCCTCCTCAGTGGTCACCGGCCGGTTGCCCGACGACTCCATGGGGATCGCCACCTGCGGGCCTTCCTCGCCGGGCCCGTCCTCCTCGCCGTCGCCGCGGCGGCCGTTCCCGCTGCCGGAGCCGGACTCCGCATCTGGAGGCTCCAGCAGCGCAGCGGTCACCGCCTGGCGGACCAGGTCGTCGGCGTCGATCCCAGGCCGAACCCGCAGCCGGTGCGGAAGGGCGACGAGGGCGGCTCCAAGGAAGGCGGCGTCAAGCTCAGCACCGCGGTCCACCCGGAGCCGGGCGCCGGCCAGCTCGGTCAGCGCCTGCGAACCCCGCACGCCCGGTCCGGCTTCCACTAGTGGATGGCTGCGGAGCCCGCGGACCACCGCGACCGACCAGACGGCGAGCTCCCGCTCGTTCACACCGGGACGGCGTACGGCGTCACCATGACAGGCCCGCCAGCGCGTCCTCGACGAAGTCCTCGGGACGGGACGCCAGCCGGTGCGTCGGCCGCAGCGACAGGCGGCCCCGCATCGCGACCCGGAGGCCGGCCACCGCGGCCTGGCGCCAGTCGGTCACGCCGTCGAGGCGGAGCCAGGCCAGCGCCAGCTCGAACGAGGCCATCGTCGCCCGCACACTCGGCCCCGCTTCCACCTCGGGTTCGGCCCGCAACTGGTTGGCGAACTCGACGACCGCCTCGGCCAGATGGCGGGTGTCGTCACCGGCGTCGGCCGGGAGCGCTGTCCTCGTCAGGAGGATGGACACCTCGTCGGCCGGCGTCGGGTAGTCCAGCCGCACGCGCTCGAATCGGTCGCGCAGCGCTTCCGAGAGCCGGCCCACGCCGACGTACTCGTCGGGGTTCATCGTCGCCACCACCACAGTGTCGACCGGGAAGCGGGCCTCGTACCCGCCGATGGTGAGTGCCCGCTCGGCCAGCAGTTCGAGGAACAGGTTCTGGAGCCGCTCCGACAGCCGGTTCACCTCGTCGACGAAGCACAGCTTCCGGTGGGCCCGCACGAGCCGGCCGGGACGGAAGGCTCGCGGATCGAGGGCGCCGTGGGCCAGCGCCGCGGCGGGGTCGACGTCGCCGACGAGATCTTCGGGGAAGAGGTCCGGCGAACCCTGCACCCGCACGAACCGCGCGGTGCCCGACAGCTCGAGCTCGCCGGAGGCGACCAGACCGGCCCGGCATTGGGGGCAGGCCGCTTCGCCGGGCAGGCAGTTGAAGTGGCAGCCGGCCAGCCGGATCGGCGGGAGCGCGGCGGCGATCGACTCGCCGAGCAACGTCTTGCCCGATCCCACGGGCCCTTCCAGGAGGAGGTTCCGGCCTGCGGCCAGCACGGCCAGGATCTCGAGCTTCGTCTCCACCGGCCCGAGCCAGGCGTCGAGCAGCGAGAGCCCCCGGACGGCCACAAGTTCGGCCAGTTCGTCCCGCAGCCCGCTCGTCATGAGCGCCCGACGGGCGACGGACCGCCCCACCGATCCGAGAAGTACATGGTTCCCACCGGGGGCTTCGGCGCTCCGACCGGCGCAGCCCCGTCGCCGGCGACGGCGGGCCAGCCCAGGGCCAGAATCCCGTACGGACAAAGGACAACCCCGTCGGGCAGCTCGAGTGCCCTGGCCAGGTCGCCGGGCCGGCATCCGGTCACGGTGGCGCCGAGGCCGGCGTCGATGGCGGCGAGCATCCCGGCGGTGACGCCCATCATCGCCTCGCCGACGAGCCCGGTCGTGAGCGCCTTTGGATCGCCGATGCCATCACCGACCGTCTCCAGCAGAATTTTGTGGCGGGCCGGATCGATCAGGCCCCGCTCGACGAGCGTGGCGACATTGGCCCGGTACTGCTCCGCCCACCAGCCCGGCTGCACCGCATAGACGATGAGCACGTCAGCTTCCTCGACGTAGCTCTGCTCCAGTAGCGCGGAGAACACCGCCGGCCACCGGTCGGGGTCGCGGTCCCGACGGCGCAGGACAACGCCGCGCCAGTCGTAGGTGTTGCCCGCGTGGGGCATGGCCAGCGGCGCGGCCAGCACCCGCTCCAGAAGCTCGTCGGGCACCTCGCGGCTTGTATCGAAGTGCCGTGTGCTCCTCCGCCCCGCCAGCAGCTCCGTGTACTCCATCAGGCCGGCCTTCCCAGCGCCCGGTGGTGGAAGCGGTCGTCGCCGTAGGCGAAGCGCAGCGTGCGCAGCCGCTTCGACAGCCGCTGCAACCCGTACTCCTCGGTGAAGCCGATGGCGCCGTGCAACTGGTGGCCGAGCGCGGCCACTTCGGCCGAGGCCGCCGAGATCCACCCCTTGGCGGCAGCGGTGTCGGACGGGTCCGTCGACATGCACGCCAGCCGTGCCGCCCACGTCGCCGCCTGCGCCAGCGTCGCCAGCCGGGCGGCGCCGTGGGCCACGGACTGGAAGGCGGAGATGGACCGGCCGAACTGCTGGCGCTCCGTCACGTACGAAGCGGTCATGGCCGCAATCCGATTGATCGCCCCGGCCATCTCTGCGGAGACGAGCGCCGTCGCCCGCCGGCGGGCCTCGGCCACCAGTTCGGGGTCCTTGCAGCGATCGACGGCCTTTCCCTCGAGCACGAGACTGGCGAGCCCGTCGCCCTCGAGCCCGCCGAGAGGTTCGACGGTGAAGGTCTCGTGGATGCCCGCCTTCCCGTCCCGGAGCACGACGACGACGTCGGCACCGACGCCGTCCTCGCACAACAAGGCGTCCCGTCCGGAATCGCCGTCCACGAGCGTGTCGGCCACCCCCACCCGCCTCCCGCCGGCGGTACCGCCGAACAGCGTCGGCCACAGCGCGGCCGTACCCGCCAGGGGCACCGCCACACCGGCGGCGCCCAGCGCCTCGGCCACGAGACCGAGATAGGTGAGACCCCGCTCGTCCTCCAGCACGATGTCGAGCCAGCCGCCCTCCTCGAGCGCCGCCCACGGGTCGGACGCGCCGGCCACCTGGGCGGCTGCCTCGGTCACAGCCCGCTCGTCGTCGGTCAAAGTGAAGTCCATGCCCGTCCCCTACAGCCCCAGGGCACGGCGGGCGATGATGCCCCGCAGCACCTCGTTGGTCCCGCCCCGGATCGAGAGGCTCGGGGCGATCAGCCAGGCCGGCAGCAGGTGGCCGCCGAACGTTGCGCCGGTGCGGGCCCCGCGTCCCGCCCATTGCGACGCCAGCTCCACCATCCTCTGCTCAATGTCGGTGGCGAAAACCTTGGCCATCGCCGCCTCGTGGTCGGGCGGCCGGCCGGAGTCGGCCACCGCCGCCGCCCGGAAGACGAGCAGGCGGGCCACCCGGACGGCCGCCTCCAGCGCGCCGAGCTCCTCCTGGCGGCGCTCGTCGTCACCGGCCTCCGCCCGCATCGCCTCAAAGAGGGCCCACAGGCTCATGACGCGCTCGAGACCCGCCCGCTCGTAGCCGAGCTGCCCGGTGACCTGCCGCCAGCCGCCGCCCTCGGCACCGATCAACGCGTCGCCCTCGACGAACACCTCGTCGAAGAAGACCTCGTTGAAGTGGTGCGCCCCCGACATGTCGTGGATGGGGCTGATCGTGACGCCCTCAGACCGCAGCGGAACGATCAGCTCCGAAAGACCCTCGTGGCGCTCCGACGCCGGGTCGGTGCGGGCCAAGAGGTAGATGTAGTCGGAGTGGTGGGCGAGGCTGGTCCAGATCTTGTGTCCGGTCACCACAAACCCGGAGCCGCTCCGCACCGCCCGGGTGCGCACACCGGCGAGATCGCTGCCGGCATCGGGCTCCGACATACCGATGCAGTACGTCGCTTCCCCGGCCAGGATCTCGGGCAGGTACCGCTCCTTCTGCGTTTCGGTGCCGTGCGCCAGGATCGAAGGCCCCATCTGCCGGTCGGCGAACCAGTGGGCGGCGAGCGGCGCGCCGGCCGCCAGGAACAACTCGGTCATGCACAGCCGGTCGACGTAGCTCCGCCCCCCGCCGCCGTATTCGATCGGCCAGGTGAGGCCGATCCATCCCCGGGCGGCGATCTTCTTGGTGAGGTCGCGGTCGAAGCCGGTGATCCAGTTGTCGACCCTGGGGGTGAAGGACCCGGCCTCCCGTTCCTCGTTGAGGAACGCTGCCACTTCGTCCCGGAGGGCCTGCTGTTGTTTGGTGAACGTCAGCTGCATTCCGGTGCCCGCTTCCGCCCCGTCACGAACGCGGCACGTCGCGCCAGGGCAGGTCCTTGTCGGTGCGGGGCTCGCCAGGCAGGCCCAGGACGCGCTCCCCGAGGATGTTGCGCAGCACTTCGGACGTGCCCCCCTCGATCGAGTTGGCCCGGGAACGGAGGAAGAAGTACCGCGGATCGCCGGTGAAGAACCCGACCGACTCCCGGCGAGGGCTCTCGTAGTCGGTGTAGAGCTGGCCTTCAGGGCCCATCAGGTCGACGCACAGCTCGGAGATCGCCTGGTTGAGCTCGGCGAAGGCGAGCTTGCCCACCGACCCCTCGGGCCCCGGCGTCCCGGCCCGGGCTAGCTGGCCTGCGCGGAGGTTGGTCAGCCGGTTGACCTCGGCAGCCACCCACAGCTTCATGAGGTGGTCGCGCCGGACGGGGTCGTCGCACCCGGTCGACTTCCACACGTCGACCGCCTGGGCGATGGCGCCGCTGCCCCGCTTGGACCGTCCGCCGCCGATCGCCACACGCTCGTTCATCAGCGTGGTCATCGAAACCCGCCAGCCCTCGCCCTCGCCGCCGAGCCGGAGGTCATCCGGCACGCGGACGTCGTTCATGTACACCTCGTTGAACTCGGCGTCGCCGGTGAGCTGGCGCAGGGGTCGGACGTCGACTCCCTCGGCCTGCATGTCCAGGATGAAGTAGGTCAGGCCGCGGTGCTTGGGGACGTCGGGATCGGTGCGGGCCACCAGCAGGCCGAAGCGGGCGATGTGAGCCAGGGTCGTCCAGACCTTCTGACCGTTGACGATCCACTCGTCGCCGTCGCGGACCGCCCGGGTGGACAGACCCGCGAGGTCGGATCCGGCGCCCGGCTCCGAGAAGAGCTGGCACCAGATCTCCTGACTGGTGAAGAGCGGCTTGAGATACCGGGCGCGCTGCTCCGGTGTGCCGTGGGCGATGATGGTCGGGGCGGCCATGCCGTGGCCGATGATGTTGCGGGCCAGGTCGGGGACCGGCGCCCCGGCCTTGGCCAGTGCGGTATCGACGATCCGCTGCAATTTCGGTGCCAGCCCGAGCCCCCCACACCCGGCGGGCGCGGCGATCCAGGCAAGGCCGGCGTCGAACTGCGCCTCGAGGAACGCCTGCCGGTCGGTGCGGCCCGGCGGGTTGGCCGCCAGCAGGTCGTCGACCCGATGCTGGATGTCGGCTTCCTCGGCGGTGATGGCAGCGGACACGGTGGTGGTCATGCCCTCGACACTAGTGACGACGACTGTTCAGCTGCGCAACGCCAGCAACTCGAGAGCGAAGCGCTCCAGCAGCTCCCCGAGGATCTCCCGGTCCTTTTGCGGCCAGGGTCCGAGAATCT
>JAICGL010000133.1 GCA_025923175.1 Acidimicrobiia bacterium | reverse complement strand
CAGCAGCGCGCCCGGGAGGCCATGAGCGACCTCGAGTCGCGCCTCGGCCGCCGGCTGCACATCAACCACCACTTCTACGCCTGGGCCGATGTGTTCCCCTCCTGGCGGGAACCGTGGGACATCGAGAACGACCGCATCCCGATGATCTCCTGGAACGGCGAGAACACCGACGCCATCGCCCGGGGCGACTGGGACGGGCTGATCGCCGCCCGGGCGCAGGCGGTGGCGATGATGAACACGCCGGTCTTCATCCGGTGGTTCTGGGAGATGGACGGCAACAAGAAGCAGGGCTACATCTCCTCGCCGCCCAGCTACCAGAAGGCGTGGAGGCACATCCACGACATCTTCGCCCAGGCCGGAGCCACCAACGCCATCTGGGTCTGGTGCCCCAATGCCTCCGCGTTCGAGGACGGGAAAGCGCTGCCGTACTACCCCGGCCCGGCCTACGTCGACTGGGTCTGCGGCGACGGGTACAACTTCGCTCCCAACCGGCCCGGCGACGAGTGGGAGAGCTTCGCCCAGGTCTACAACAGCTTCTACTCGCACGCCACGAGGCTCGGGAAGCCGCTGATGGTCGGCGAGTTCGGCGTCCTCGAACGCAAGCCTGGGGAGAAGGAGCAGTGGTTCCGCCAAGCGCACGACTGGATCCAGGCGCACCCCGCCATCGCCGCCGTCGTGTACTTCAACGCCGACAGCACGACCCAGGGCATCTACTACGACTGGCGGGTCGACACGTCGCCGTCCGCCTTCGAGGGGTTCCGGTATCTGTTCACCGGCACGGCGCCCGTCAAGCCCAGTTCCATGGGCGAGCGGCCGGCGGCGCCCGCCGCGGTTGAACCGGCGCCCCCGGTGGTGACGCCGGCGCCGGTCTCCACGCCGAAGCCGACGAAGGCGAAATCCAACGCCACCGCCGGATCGATCGCCGACCCGGAGGCCATCCAGGCTCCGGTCACGCCGGCCACCCCGGCGGCGCCGTCCTCCACCCGGGCTCCCTCGCCCCGCCTCACCTGGGTGCTCGAGCTGCTCCGCCAGCTCGACGCCGCTTCTGTCGCCACCTAGGCGCCCCGACGCGCCCCGCTCCCGGGGGAGAGCGCAGACGCCCGGCGGCCGTATTGTGCGCGCCATGGCTCGCATCACGATCGCTTCGGACCACGCCGGCTACCGCCTGAAGGAGGCACTCGTCGCCCACCTGAAAGGGGCCGGCCACGACATCGAAGACCTCGGTACGCACTCGGAGGAATCGGTCGACTACCCGCCGATCTGCGCCGCCGCCGGCCGGGCGGTGGTGGCCGGCCGGGCCGACTTCGCCATCGTGCTCGGCGGCAGCGGGCAGGGCGAGACGATGTCGGCCAACAAGGTGCGGGGCGTGCGGGCCGCGCTCTGCCACGACGAGTACACCGCCCGCCTCGCCCGCCAGCACAACGACGCCAACGTCCTGGGTCTCGGAGGACGGATTCTCGGCGAGGGCCTGGCGGTGGCGATCGTCGACGAGTTCCTGTCGACCGACTTCGAGGGCGGCCGCCACTCACGACGGGTGGCACAGATCGCCGACATCGAAGCGGAAGAAGCGGGCGCGACCTAGCCGGCGTCGGACCGCAGGGCCCGGACGACCACCCACAGGCGGGCGGCGACGACCACCCCGGCACCGACCGTCAGCACCGCCCAGGCGGAGGCGGGAACGTCGGACAGCACGTTGTAGAGGGCGACGCTGGCGAAGAACCCGGCGGCGAACACCGCTGCGCCAAGCGGGATCAGCATGAAGACGATGACGAAGGCGACCGGACCCACAGCTCAGTTTTACTAGCCTGCGGCGGCAATGATCTCCACATCGATCCGACGTCATCGCTGGGCACCAGTGGCCGTAGCCGGGATGTGCCTGCTCGCCGGGGCCTGTGGCGGCGGGGGCAAGAAGGACGAAGCGGCCAGCACCACGACCCAGCCACCCCCGCCCCCCACCGTGGATGCGAACGCCTACCCGCTGACGGGACTGCCACGCGATCCCGCCGCCCCGCCCCGGGCGGCGCTGGTCGTGAAGATCGACAACGCTCCGAAGGCCCTGCCGCAGGCGGGCATCAACGACGCCGACGTCGTCGTCGAGGAAGGGGTGGAGGGCGGGGTCACCCGGTTTGCCACGCTCTTCCATTCGCGGGACGCCGCCTCGGTCGGGCCGGTGCGGTCCGCCCGCTCAACCGACCTGCTCTTCGCCCAGCAGCTCGGCCGGTTGCTGTTCGCCTATTCCGGCGCCAACGCCGTCTTCGCGGACCTGATCCGCAAGGCGCCTCTGGCCGATGTGGGGGTGGGTCGGTTCCCGGCCCTCTACCGGCGGGAGCCGGGGCGCCCGTCCCCTTACAACCTGTTCTCGGAGACGAGGGGGCTGTACGCCTCCGCCCCGGACGAAAAGACGCCGCCGGTGCCGCTGTTCAGCTACCGGGCGGCGGGCGAGGCGCCTCCCGAGGCAGGATCCGAGCCGGCGCCCCGGGGCGTGCAGGCCGTCTGGAAGCTGAACATCACGACGACCGCGGTCTACTCCTGGGACGAAGCGTCGAAGACGTTCAAGCGCACCAATAACGGCCAGCCCCATCTCGACGCCGCCGGCACGCAGGTCGCCCCCGAGAACGTCGTGTTCCAGGTCTGCGGCTACCGGAATACCGGGCTGGTCGACACGTCCGGGGCCGCGGTACCGGAGGCCGAGCTGATTGGTGAAGGGGAGGCATGGGTGCTGACCGGTGGCCGCCTCATCAAGGGTCGCTGGAGCCGCCCGACCGAGGCGCAGACCACGACGTACACGCTGCCGTCGGGTGAGCCCATCAAGCTGACGCCTGGCCGCACCTGGCTCGAGCTTGTCCCCCTCGGGAACCTCTCAGCCCTCTGACCCTCAGTTCGTCCCGGTGCTGCGCCGGCGTTCCGCCACCACGGCCAGCTCGGCCCGCAGGGACGCCAGCGCGGTTTCGAGCTCGAGCACCTCGACGAGCAGCCCTTCCTCCTCGGCGGCCTGGCGCCGTCGCAGCAGGGACACCAAAGTCGCCCCCAGGTGTGCCAAGTACTCGTCGTTCTGCGCGTCCACGAGCCGTCCCTTCGTTGTGCTCGTCCTTCCCGGCTACCCGGTTGAAAGGCATCCGAACCCTGAGAACGGCCGGTATGGTTCCTCGTCATGCGGCGTTGCCTGTGTGTAGTGGTGGGGCTTCTGCTGTTCTGTACGTTTGGTCCGGTTCCCGTCGGTGCGCTGCCCGACTCCACGGGACTGACAGCCCGGGTCAGCGTGAAGACCGGCGGGGGGCAGATCACCGCGGAGGGCCCGGCCGGCGCCGGTCAGCCTGCGGTGTCGGAGAATGGGTTCGTGGTGGCTTTCGTGTCCGACGCCACCAACCTCGTGGCCGACGACACCAACGGCGTGGCCGACGTGTTCGTCAGCCAGAGCGGTGTGGTCAAGCGGGTGAGTCTCGGCGCCGCCTTCGCCGAGGCGAACGGGCCGAGTTCCGCCCCGGCTGTCTCGGGGGACGGCCGCTTCGTCGCTTTCACGTCGGCGGCCGACAACCTCGTCCCGGGCGACAGCAATGCGGCCCTCGACGTGTTCGTCTACGACCGGCAGCTGAGCACGGTGGCGCTGGTCAGCGTGGCCGGTGACGGCACCCAGGGCAACGGGAACAGCCAGGCTCCATCCATCGACCGCACCGGCTCGATCGTGGCGTTCACGTCTGAAGCCTCCAACCTCGTTGCGGGCGACGGGAATGGAGTCACCGACGTCTTCGTCCGGCGCATCGCAGGCCCGAGCGCGAATCTCATAGCCACGACGCTCTTCAGTGTTGCGGTCGACGGGTCAGGGGCCGGCGACGGTGCCAGCGACGAGCCGAGCCTGAGCCGTGACGGTTCGATGGTCGCCTTCTCCTCCGACGCCACCAATCTTGTCGCCGGCGATGCCAACAATCACAAGGACGTGTTCCGGCGAAGCCTTGAATACGGCAGCGGCACAGAGCTCGTGTCCCTCCGCAACGGCAGCACCACGACGGCCGGCAACGGCGACAGCTTCAGCCCGTCCCTCTCGGCCGATGGAACGCAGATCGCCTTCGCCTCCCGCGCCACCAACCTGCTGGGATCCGCCGACGACAACGACGTCAGTGACATCTTCCTCCGCAACCCCCAGTCGAAGTCGACTGCTCTGATGAGCCAGAGTTGCGGCAACGCCCCGGCCGACGACGCCAGCTTCGACCCCCAGATCAGCACCAACACCGGGAGCGGCGGCGCCGGCGTGAGCTTCGTCACCGACGCGTCCAATCTGCTGCAGGGCTGCTCGGGCGCGCCGGCGCCCGACAACAACAACCTTCCCGACGTCTACTTCCGCCCGCTCGGAGGCCCTTCGCCGATCGTCAACGAACGGATCAGCCGCGACCCGGCCGGCGCCCAGTTCAACCGGCCCAGCCTGGAGTCGGCTGTCTCCGGCGACGGGCGGCTGGTGGCCTTCACCATCGACGGCATCGAGGCGAGCGCTGGCGGCCCCGGCGCCGGCGCTGAGGTCTTCGGCCGTGACCGATCGACGACACCGGGCACCACGACCCGCCTCAGCGGACCGGCCGACGGCCCGGCGCTGGGCCCGGCGCTCACGGAGTCTCCCGCCATCTCGGGCGACGGGAACATCGTGGCCTACGCCTCGGCCGCCTCCGACCTCGTCACCGACGACAGCAACAGCCTGACCGACGTCTTCGTGTCGGACCGGGCCCGCAAGGAGACGATCCGGGTCAGCCGGGGGCTGAGCGGCGCCCAGGCCAACGGTTCGAGCGCCGTGGACTCGGCACCGGCGCTCTCGGCTGACGGGCAGGTCGTCGCATTCTCGTCAGCCGCCACCAACCTCGTGGCCGACGACAACAACGGCGTGGGCGACGTGTTCGTCGTCGACAGAGCCCGGCAGGAGACGACCCGCGTCAACCTCGGCGCCGGTGGTGTGGAGGCAACCGGGCGCGACAGCTTCGATCCGGCCCTCAGCACCGACGGCCGGTTCGTGGCCTTCGCTTCCGACGCCCCGAACCTCGTGGCCGACGACACCAACAACGCCACCGACGTCTTCGTCCACGACCGCCAGGCCAGGACCACCGACCGGGTCAGCGTGGGAGCCGATGGCGCCCAGGCTGGTGGCGGTGAGAGCTACGCGCCTGCGATCAGCGCCGACGGGACCGTGGTGGCGTTCATCTCCAGGGCGACCGACATCGCACCGGGCGCCACCGACGGGATCGGTAACGTGTTCGTCCGCGATCTTAAGGCCGGCACGACGACCCGGGTCGGCGCGGCCGGCGGGCCCGAGGAGTCCGCCGCTGGACCCCGGGTGTCCCTGTCGGCCAACGGCCGGTTCGTCGCCTACGCCACCGAGACTGACGTCTTCGTCTTCGACCGCCAGGGTGGTGGCGCCGAGCACGTCAGCGTCGGCCCCGGTGGCGTGCCGGGGGATCGGGCCAGCAGCGCCCCGGCACTCTCCGCCGACGGGCGCTTCGTGGCATTCCAATCCGACGCCACCAACCTCGTGCCGGCCGACACCAACCAGCGCACCGACGTCTTCGTCCGTGACCGCCGCCTCGGCACCACCACGCGCGTGAGCCTCGGCCCCGTCTCGCTGCAGGGCGACCAGCCGAGCACCGCACCCCGGATCAGTGGCGACGGCCGGTTCGTGGTGTTCCAATCGTCGGCCACCAACCTCGTTCCGGGGGACACCAACTCCGCTCCGGACATTTTCGTCCACGACCGCACACCTGTGCGCGGGTACTGGCTGGTGGCCGCCGACGGCGGGATCTTCGCCTACGGGTCGGCGGTCTTTGCCGGATCGACCGGGGGCATGAAGCTCGTCAAGCCGATCGTGGCCATGGCCGCAGCGCCCACCGGGCAGGGCTACTGGCTGGTGGCGTCGGACGGCGGGGTCTTCGCCTTCGGGGCCGCCGGGTTCTACGGCTCGACCGGGTCGATCCGACTAACCAAGCCGATCGTCGGGATGGCGCCGACGCCGAGCGGCAACGGCTACTGGCTGGTCGCATCGGACGGCGGGATCTTCGCCTTCGGCGACGCCGGGTTCTTCGGCTCGACGGGCGCGATGAAGTTGGCCCAGCCGATCGTGGGACTGTCACCCACGCCGACCGGCAAGGGCTACTGGCTGGTGGCATCGGACGGCGGAATCTTCGCGTTCGGCGACGCCCCCTTCCTCGGCTCGACCGGGTCGATTCGGCTGGCCAGGCCAGTCCTCGGAATGGCCTCCACACCGACGGGCGACGGCTACTGGCTGGTCGGATCCGACGGCGGCGTCTTCAGCTACGGCGACGCCGCCTTCTTCGGCTCCACCGGGGCCACGAAACTGAACAAGCCCATCGTGGGCCTCGCCCCGTCGCCGTCCGGGGGCGGCTACTGGCTGGTGGCGTCGGACGGGGGGATCTTCGCCTTCGGCGACGCCGCCTTCTTCGGCTCGACGGGGGCGACGAAGCTGGTCCAGCCCGTTATCGGCATGGCCGCCATCCCGTAGCCGGAGGCGTAAGACTTACGCGGTTGCCCCGGCGTTTCGTTGAGAAGAATGCGGGCGTAATCTGCCGTTCTTGTACCCGACTTCGGGGGAGAAGCCATGCAGAACGACGTCAGCCGCCAGTGGGCCCTGCTCACGCCGCTCGTACCGGGTGACATGCTCACCGCCCAGGCACAACAGGTCGAGGCGGCCGGCATGGCCGGGGTGTTCATTCCTGAGATCTACAGCGACCCGTTCATGGGGATGGGCTACTGCGCAGCCGTCACCAACCGGGTCCAGATCGCCAGCGGCATCAAGATCGCCTTCGCCAGCAATCCGTTCGAGATCGCCATGACAGCCATGGACCTCGACCGGCTCTCCGACGGCCGGGTCGTCCTCGGCTTGGGAACGTCGATCAAGAACTGGGTCAACGGCTTCCACGGGCAGCCGTACTCCGACACGCCGGTGGCCCAGCTCCGGGAGTCGATCCAGATCATTCGGGAAGTGTTCGCCAAGAGCCACATTCCTGGCGGCCTGCAAACCTTCGAAGGCCGGTTCCACAACCACGACTGGCGCACCTTCCTTGGCGCCTTCGCCCCGCCGGTGCGGGAGAAGATCCCGATCTGGATCGCTGCCAACCAGAAGGGCCTCACCCGTTTGGCCGGCGAGGTTGCCGACGGGTTCATCGACCACCCGATCCACGGCCCCCACTGGGCCGCCACCCACGGTCGCGACGCCCTGGCCGAAGGTCTTGCGAAGGCCGGCCGGGACCGCAAGGACATCCACTGGAACTGTTGGCTGTGGGTGGCCGTCAACAATGACCGGACCGAGGCCCTCAATGAGGCCCGGGCCACCGTCGCCTTCTATGCGGGGATGCGCCAGTACCAGCCGATGTTCGCCAAGATGGGCTTCGACAAGGAATCGATGGCCTGCGTCGAGGCCTTCGAGAAGGGCGACATTCCCGGCTGGGTCGGGGCGATCACCGACGAGATGGCCGAGACGTTCGTGATCCTCGGCCCGCCCGACGAGTGCCGCAAGCGCGTCGAAGAGGTGTGGGACGTCGCAGACTCCTTCTGCCTGTGTCCGCCCATCGGCGGGTTGCCGCCGGAGCGGGTCATGTTCTACATCGGCGGGATCGCCGAAACGTTCTACGCGTAGGCGGTGCTGGCGCCCCGCCTACGTCTCTTCTGGCGGCGTCGCCGCCCCGCCTGGGGCCCCAACCCCAGGCTCCTCCACAGCGTGGGGCCCCTGCGGTGAAGCAGCGGTGCTTCGCACCGGACCACGCCTGGCCGTTGGCGGTGCGCTAGCGGTTGCGGCGCGTCGTCGTCCTCTGCGGCGGATTCGGCGCGGCCCGGTTCCTCGACGGGTTGCGCCGGATTCCCGACGTCGCGCTGACCTGCATCGCCAACACCGCGGATGATCTCGAGTACACCGGCGTCCACATCAGCCCCGATGTCGACACGGTCTGCTACGCGCTCGCCGGCCTGTTCGACGAGACGCGGGGCTTCGGCCTGATCGACGACTCGTTCCGCAACTCCGAAGCGCTCCGGCGCTACGGGCTGGGCTGGTTTGCGGTGGGCGACGTCGACCTGGCGACATCGCTGCGGCGCACGGATCTCCTCCGGGCCGGGGCGACGCTGTCGGAGGCCACCGCCGATCTCGTCCGGGGCCTCGGCCTCGACGCCGCTGTGGTGCCGATGAGCGACGACCCCGTCCGCACGGTGGTGGTGACCGACGAAGGCCGGCTGACCTTTCAGGAGTACCTGGTCGCCCGCCGGGCGCAGCCGAAGGTGCTGGCCGTCGAGCACGACGGTCTGATCGCGGCGCAGCCGGCCCCCACCGTGCTGCCCGCGCTTGCCGCCGCCGATCTGGTAATCGTGGCGCCGAGCAGTCCGGTCGCCAGCGTGGCGCCGATCCTCGGGCTACCGGGTGTGCGGGAAGCGGTGGCTGCGGCGCGGTCCGTCGCGGTCAGCCCGATCGTGTCCGGGGTAGCGCCTGCCACGCCTCCGGAACAGTCCCGCGCCCGGGTGCGGGAGGCGTTCATGGCCGCCGCCGGGCTACCCCATACCGCCACCGCCGTAGCGGGGCTCTACGCCGGCATCGTCGACACCTTCGTCCTCGACGAGCGAGACGCTTCCGAACGCCCCGCCATCGAGCAACTCGGACTTGCCGTGACCACCGCCGACACCCTGCCACTCGCCCCCTCCCGGGTCGACCTCGCGCGGCTGGTCCTCACCCTGGCATGACGGGGATCGCCACAAGGGTGGAATTAGGTGTTGGAGTCGAAATCGACTACTGAGTGGTCGATCTCGACTCCAACACCCCCCTAGGCGGCGAATTGGCTCCGTCGTCGGGCGATCGTTTTATGGGGGAAGGCGGCCGTGTCCTCGGGCCAGCGGT
>JAICGL010000132.1 GCA_025923175.1 Acidimicrobiia bacterium | reverse complement strand
CGGTCCCGGCCAACGCCAACTGCGGTGCGACACGAATCTTTGGGTGGAAGGACCTCAACGACCTCGTCAACGAGGTGACCTCCCAGTCGGGCGGCACCCCCGGCCTCGCCGGCTGGTCACTCGGCGCCACCGCGCCGTCCTCCGGCGGTCTCAAGACCGACAAGGGCATCGGGATCGGCTCAACCCTGGCAGCGGTGAAGGCGGCTTACGGCCCAGCGGTCTCGGTTGCCGGCCCGACGTTCGCGATCAGGGGTGCGAACAACGTCATCTCCGGCGAACTCGAAGGCTCGGGCGACAGCGCCCGGGTGAAGGCTCTCCGGGCCGGCGTGTCCTGCACCGTCTGAGAGGAGTGGCTCCGGGGGGGAGATTCGAACTCCCGACCAAGCGCTTAACAGGCGCCCGCTCTGCCACTGAGCTACCCCGGAACGATCTTGCGGAGACTATATCGTCGCTCCGCCCGGGAGCCTTGAGCCTGGATTTCCCATAGAGGATGGTTTCGGCGGCCGTCACAGGCTCCTGATCGTCTCGCTGGGCCGTCATGTGCGATGCCCGGGCTGCTGCAGGGGGTTGGCCCGCGAGTTGAATAAGCTGCAACCGAATTCCCGTAGGGGAGGTGGGTGTGGCCCGGGCCTACCGGCATGACCTGAATGGCAGCACGCTCGAGGCCGGAGCGTTGCAGATGGAGATCCGGGACATCACGCTCCGGTTCGGGGGTGTCCGCGCCCTCGACGGGGTGAACTTCAACGTCTCCCAGGGCGACATCCACGCCATCATCGGCCCGAACGGGGCGGGAAAGACGAGTCTGCTGAACTGCATCAGCGGCCTGTACCGGCCCCAGGTCGGGGAGATCGTCTTCCACGGCGGGAAGCGGGGCGCCCGCAACCTCGTCCGCACCAAGCCGGGCGCGATCGCCCGCCTCGGCGTCGCCCGCACCTTTCAGAACATCGAGCTGTTCCGGCATATGACGGTGCTGGAGAACATCATGCTCGGCCGCCACACCCACATGCGCCACAACCTCCTGACCTCGTTCCTCTACTACGGCCCGGCGCAGCGCCAGGAGATCAGGGAGCGGGAACTGGTGGAGGAGGTCATCGACCTCCTCGAGATCCAGCCCGTCCGCAATAAGCAGGTCGGCGCACTGGCGTACGGCTTCCAGAAGCGGGTCGAGCTCGGCCGGGCGCTCGCCATGCAGCCGGCGCTGCTCCTCCTCGACGAGCCCATGGCTGGCATGAACGCCGAGGAGAAGGAAGACATGGCCCGCTTCATCCTCGACGTCAACGACCTGGCCGGTGTGACGACCGTCCTCATCGAGCACGACATGGGCGTGATCATGGACATCTCCGACCGGGTGAGCGTCCTCGACTTCGGCCGCTGCATCGCCGACGGCACCCCGAGCGAGGTCGGCAGCGACCAGGCGGTCCGAGACGCCTATCTCGGGCAGGAGGCCCACGCGTGAACCTAGGCAGCAAGGGGTCGCACGAACCGATCCCATTCGACGAGACCTCGACCTTCCCGAAGCTGCTGGCCGAGCTCGATCGGCGCTACGGCGACCGCCGCATCGCCGTGCAGGAGAAGCGCTACGGGATCTGGCAGTCGCACACCTTCGCTCAGCTGCACACCCGGGTTCGCGACTTCGCCCATGGCCTGGCCTCGCTCGGGGTCGGGCCCGGCCAGGTGGTGGCCGTCCTCGGCGACAACCGGCCCGAGTGGCTGATCTCCGAACTGGCCGCCCAGTCGCTCGGCGCCTGCACCGTCGGGATCTACCCGACGAGTGTGGGGGAGGAGGTCGTCCACGTCCTCACCGACGGGCAGGTCAAGGTCGTCGTGGCTGAGGACCAGGAGCAGGTCGACAAGATCATCGACTTGAAGGACCGGCTGCCGAACATCGAGGCCGTCATCTACTACGACACCCGCGGGCTCGAGATGTACGAGGTGCCGTACCTCCGCGAGTTCACCGCGGTCGAGGCCCAGGGCCGCGAGTGGGGCGAGGCCCACCCCGGCTGGCTCGACGAGCAGATCGCCGCCGGCCGGGCCGCCGACGTAGCTGTGATCTGCACCACGTCGGGCACCACCGGTCGCCCCAAGCTCGCGATGCTGTCGCACGCCAACTTGATCGTGATGGGCCACTCCCTCCAGGAGGTGGATCCGGTCCGTGCCCACGACCGCTACCTGAGCTTCCTCCCGCTGGCCTGGATCGGCGAGCAGATGATCTCGGTGGCTTATGCCATGCCGGCCGGGATCACCCTCAGTTTCGCCGAGGAGGCGGCCACGCAGCGCGCCGACCTGCGCGAGCTCGGCCCCGACATGATGTTCAGCCCGCCCCGCATCTGGGAGGACATGCTCAGCTCGATCATGGTCCGGGTCGGGGAAGCCGGCTGGCTCAAGCGCAAGGCGTTCGCCTGGGGACAGGCGGTTGGTGACCGCTACGCCGAGGCGAAGTTGAAGGGCCAGAAGCCGGGCATCCTGGCGCGGGCCCTGCACCTGGTGGCCGACGTTGTGGCGTTGCGCCCTGTGCGGGACCAACTCGGGCTGACCCGCATCCGTCGGTGCTACACCGGTGGAGCGCCGCTCGGCCCCGACGTCTTCCGCTTCTTTCACTCGATCGGCGTGAACCTCAAGCAGATCTACGGCCAGACCGAGATCTGCGGGATCGCCGTCATGCATACCGATGACGACATCAAGTTCGCCTCCGTCGGCAAGCCGTGCCCCGGCACGGAAATCAAGATCGCCGACAACGGCGAGATCCTTCTACGGTCGAAGGCCGTCTTCCAGGGGTATTACGGCAACGAGGCGGCGACGGCCGAGGCCATTGATGCCGACGGCTGGCTCCACACCGGCGACGCCGGCTACCTCGACGAGCACGGCCACCTCATCGTCATCGACCGGGCCAAGGACGTCATGGAGATGCCCGACGGCACGCGCTTCAGCCCGGCCTTCATTGAGAACAAGCTCAAGTTCTCGCCCTACGTGGAAGAGGCGGTGGTCTTCTGGCAGGAAGGCTCGCCGGAGATCACCGCGATCATCACCGTCGAGCCGTCGACGGTCGGGGCATGGGCCGAGCACCGCCGTCTGGGCTACACCACCTACACCGACCTGGTCGGCAAGCCCGAGGTCAGCGAACTGCTCGCCGAGGAGGTGGCCCGGGCCAACGAGGACCTGCCGGAGAGCGTCCGTGTTCGGCGCTTCGTGCTGCTCCACAAGCAGTTCGACCCCGACGACGACGAGATCACCCGCACGCGCAAGGTCCGGCGGGGGGTCATCAACGAGCGCTACGCCGCCATCATCGACGCGCTGGCGGAAGGCGCGTCGGAGGTCGAGATCAAGAGCGTCGTGACCTACCAGGACGGCACCAACGTGACCCGCACCCTCACCCTGCCGATCGTCAATATGGACGGCTTCACCCCCAAGGAGGGCGGGCGCCGCTCGCTATTCGGGAGCCACGCATGACCGAGTTCCTCTCAGTGACCTTCAACAGCACCGAGTTCCTCTCCCTGACCGTCAACGGCCTGGCGAACGGCGCCATCCTCGCCGTCACGGCGCTCGGCTTCGTCCTCATCTACAAGGCGACCGAGGTCATCAACTTCGCCCAGGGTCAGTTCCTCCTCGTCGGCGCGTTCATGGTCTATCAGGCCGAGACAGAGTGGGGTCTGCCGTGGCCGGCGGCCGTGGTGGTGGGTATCGCCAGCGGGGTCGTTCTCGGCATAGCCGTCGAGCGCCTGATCCTGCGCCGGATGATCGGGGAATCTGCGTTGTCGGTGATCATGGTCACTGTCGGGCTCGCCTCGGCGCTGGCTGGCGTGGCCCTCGGGGTCTGGGGAGCCGATGGCCGGCCGGGCCCGGCGTTCATCCCCGACAAGTCAGTGAAACTGGTCGGTGACGTGTCGGTGGGCGCCAACCGGCTCTGGGCCGTGGGCGTGGCCACGGTGGTGCTCATCCTGGTCGGGCTGTTCTTCCAGAAGTCCCGCCACGGGGTGGCCATGCGGGCGGTGGCCGACGACCAGCAGGCGGCCATGGTGCAGGGGATCAACGTCAACCGGATCTTCGCCATGGCATGGGCGCTCTCCGGAGCGGCAGCCGCTATTGGCGGTGTGCTCCTGGCCGGGATTACCCGGAGTTACGGGATCGACCTCCAGGGCTTCGCTCTCCTGGTGTTCCCGGTGGTGATCCTCGGCGGGCTCGACTCGGTCCTCGGCACCGTGGTCGGAGGGGTCGTCGTGGGCCTCTTAGTGGAGTACTCGAAGTTCTACCTCGATGTCAGCGCATCGGTGTACATCCCCTTTGGTGCTCTGGTCGTCATCCTGCTCGTGAAGCCGTACGGTCTCTTCGGCCAAGTCCGGATCGAGAGGGTGTGACGTGGCGACGGCGACGGGCGTCTTCCACACCACCTACCGGAAGGACCTGGCCCTCCGTCACACCCGGGCCGAGTACGTGCGGCTCGGGCTGCTGGTGGCCGTCGCTGTCTGGCTGCCGTTCGGCCTCAGCACGTACTGGCTCGGCTGGACCAACATCATCCTGCTGTCGGTCATCGCCGCCATAGGGCTCAACATCCTGCTGGGCTACACCGGTCTCATCAGTTTGGCCACCGCCGCCTTCCTCGGGGTGGGGGCCTACACCGCCGCCAACCTGAAGGTCTTCTATAGCTGGCCCATGATCCCGTCGGTTCTGGCCGCCACCGTGATGGCGGCACTGATCGGCGCGTTCTTCGGGCTGCCGGCGCTGCGGCTCAAGGGCCTCTATCTGGCGATCTCGACGTTCGCCGCGCAGGAGATTCTGGAGGAGCGTTTCCGGGCCTGGAAGTGGCTGACCCGTGACCAGGGCACCATCGTCACCACGCACCCGAGCATTGGCGGGTGGAAGCTCGACACGAAGGAAGAGTGGTACTGGGTGCTGCTCGTCGTCACCGGGCTGATCGTCTGGGGCGCGATCAACCTCTTCCGGACGGGCCTGGGCCGGGCGTTCGTCGCCATCCGCGACCAGGACATCGCCGCCGCGGTGATGGGCGTGCCGGTGGGCCGGTACAAGGTTCTCGCCTTCTCGGTCGCCTGCGGCTTGGCGGGTTTCTCCGGTGCGATGCAGGCGTTCTACCTCGACACCCAGGTCGTGACCTGGGAGAACTACGTCCTCGAGAAATCGTTCCTCTTCGTCGCCATGATCATCATCGGTGGCCTAGGCAGTGTGTCCGGAGCGGTCTACGGCGCAGCGTTCCTGATCTGGCTTCCGGCCTACATTCAGCGCATCGGTTCAACGCTGCGTGAGAGCTCGTTCGATTTCATCGTTCTCGAACTGCCGGCCATTCAGCTCGGGCTGTTCGGCCTCGTCCTCGTCGCCTTTCTGCTCGTCGAACCCCGGGGCCTGGCCCGGCTATGGCAACGGGTCAAGGACTATTTCCGATTATGGCCATTCCGCTACTGACCCTTCCGACCTCGGCTCGTTTCCACCTCAAGGAGGAATTCGGATGATTCGCTTCGCCAGGAAACTGGCCCTACCAGTCTGTTTCGCACTAATCGCCGGGGTCGCCTGCGGTGGTGACGACGAGGGCAACGAAGGTGCGACGGGCTCCGACTCGAAGTCCGACATCAAGATCGGCGCCATCTTCGACCTCTCGGGCGCCACTGCCGACATCGGCACCCCCTACGCGGAGGGCATCCGCGACTACATCGAATACCGGAACGCCTCCCCAGAGAAGGGCGTCGACGGCCACAAGCTCGTTCTGTCGTGGCAGGACTTCAAGTACGACCCGACCCTGGCGGGCCAGCTCTACGGCCAGTACGTCTCCGAGGGCGCCAAGGTCTTCCTGGGCTGGGGCACAGCCGACACTGAGGCGCTGCGGCCACGCGTGACGTCCGACAAGGTTCCGTTCATGTCGGCATCACTTGCCGAGACCCTCACGGATCCGAGCGTCACGCCCTACAACTTCGTCCCCGCCGCCACATACAGCCAGCAGCTGCGCATCCTGGCGCAGTACATCGCTGACCAGAACAAGGGCAAGCACGTCGAGATCGCGTTCTTCCACCACGACAGCCCGTTCGGCACCTCGCCCATCGAGGACGGGAAGAAGTACATCGCCGACAAGAAGCTGGACATCGGCTTGAAGGCGTACGTGATGCCGAAGGGCGCCACGGACTACGTGGCTCAGATCGGCCAGGCGAAGTCGCAGGGTGCGAAGTACATCGTCGTCCAGAACGTCCCGTCGCCCGCCGCCGTGCTGGCGGCCAACCTGGCTGCGGCCAAGACCGACATCCAGTTCGTGTGCCTGAACTACTGCGGCAACGAGATCTTCGTGAAGAAGGCCGGGGCGGCGGCGGAGAAGATGCTCGCCGTTGTTCCGTTCGCTCCGCCGGTGGCCGGGCAGGCCGGTCTCGAGGAGATCAACAACTTCCTCAAGCCGAAGGGCACCGACGCGGTCGCCAAGGGGCAGGGGTACATCCAGGGCTGGTACACGGCGGCGCTCATGATGGAAGGCGTGAAGAACGCATTGGCTGACGGCGGTGAGCTCACCGGCGAGAAGATCAAGGCCGGTCTGGAGAAGATCAAGGACTTCAAGACCGCCGCGTCCGACCCGGTCAGCTTCAGCTCCACCTTCCACGGCGGTCTGCTCTCGTCGCCGATCTACCAGGTCGAGGGGGGCGTCTTCAAGAAGATCCAGGACCCCATCAAGATCGAGCGGTAGGTACCCGATTGGCACAGCAAGTCGAAGAGTCGGGGGCCCGGCCGGCGCCGGGCCCCCAAGGCAGCGAGTCCGTCCTCGACATCAACAACATCGAGGTGATCTACGAGGACGTCATCCTCGTGCTGCGCGGCCTCTCCCTGTCCGTGCCGGAGGGCAAGATCGTCGCGCTGCTGGGCTCGAACGGAGCAGGCAAGAGCACCACCCTCAAGGCGGTGGCCGGTCTCTTGCCCTCGGAGCACGGTGAGGTGACCCAGGGCAACGTCGTCTACCAGGGCCGGAAGATTACCCGGGCCAATCCGGCGGAGATCGTCAAGATGGGGATCTCGCTGGTCATGGAGGGCCGGCGGGTGTTCGAGCACCTGACCGTGCACGAGAACCTCCAGACCGGCGCCTACACCCGGCGCTCCGGCGTGTCGGCCGACCTCGACCTCGTCTACGAGTTCTTCCCCCGGCTGAAGGACCGGCGCAACCAGCAGGCCGGCTACCTGTCCGGCGGTGAGCAGCAGATGCTGGCGATAGGCCGGTCGCTGATGTCGAAGCCGAAGCTGATGATGCTCGACGAGCCGTCCCTCGGCCTCGCCCCTCTGTTGGTGGAGGAGATCTTCGGGCGGGTCAAGTCGCTCAACCAGGAGATCGGCACGACCGTGCTGCTCGTGGAGCAGAACGCCCGCCGGGCGCTCGAGATCGCCAACCACGCCTACGTGATGGAGAACGGCCGCATCGTGCTGGAGGGCCCCGCCGCCGAGCTCGCTTCCAATCCCGACGTCCAGGAGTTCTACCTCGGCCTGTCGGAGGGCGGAGCCCGCAAGAGCTATCGCGAAGTGAAGCACTACAAGCGGCGGAAGCGGTGGCTGTGACCCGGGGTATGGGGGTGTCCGCCAAATGAGCAGCATGGAGGAGTACCGCGCCGCTTTCGACGAGCGAGTCTTCGACGTGCTCCGACCGGCGGCCCACACCGTGCCGGCGCTTGGTACCCGCCTGGCCGAAGCCGGACTCCAGCCCGACGATCTGGTCGACGTGGCTGCCCTCGACCGGCTGCCGGTGCAGTCGAAAGACGACCTCATCGACCTCCAGGCCAAGGACCCGCCCTTCGGCGGCTATCTCGCGCCGGGCACGAAGATCCGGCGGATCTTCCAGTCGCCGGGACCGCTCTACGAACCGGAGCCCATCGTCGACGACCACTGGCGGGGCGCGACGGCACTGGAGGCGGCCGGGTTCGGCAGCAGCGACATCGTCCTCAACTGCTTCGGCTACCACCTGTCCCCGGCCGGGGTCATGTTCGAGGAGGGGGCCCGGGTTCTCGGCTGCACCGTGATTCCCGCCGGGGTCGGCAACTTCGACCTGGCGGTGCGGGCTGCGCGCGACCTCGCGGCTACTGCCTATATCGGCCTGCCCAGCTATCTGAAGGCACTGCTGGAGAAGGCCGAGGAGCAGGACGGGCCTCCCCTTCGGTTCGAGCGAGCAATCGTGACCGCCGAGCCGCTGCCCCCTTCGTTGCGCAACTGGCTAGAGGAGCGGGTTCCGACCGTGCGTCAGCTATATGGCACGGCGGAGTCCGGAATGTTGGGGTTCGAGTGCGAGGCCGTCTCGGGGCTGCACGTCCCCGACGACGCGCTCGTCGAGGTCTGCAACCTCGACGACGGGTCACCTCGCCTCGACGGCGGCGAGGGCCAGGTGGTCGTCACCGTGTTCTCGGCCCACTACCCGGTGGTCCGGTTCGGGACGGGCGACCTCTCGGCCTTCGCCTCCGGGGAGTGCTCCTGCGGGCGCCCGACGCCCCGCCTGGTCGGGTGGCTCGGGCGGTCGGGCGAGGCCGTGAAGGTCCGGGGCATGTTCCTGCACCCCCGGCAGGTGACGGCGGTGATGTCGGGGATCCCTTCGGTGTCGGCCTACCGGTTCCTCATCGACCGGGTCGACCACAAGGACGTCCTGCGCTGCGAGGTGGTCCCGGCGGCGGAGGGAGTCGACCACCATCATCTGGTCACCGAGGTCCACGACACCATCCGGTCCGGCCTCCGCTTCGACGTCGAGGTGCAGGTCGTGAGGGCGCTCGAGGCGGGCGCGGCTCCCGTCACCGATCTGCGTACCTGGGACTGATCATTCCTATCGGGGGACACCCCCGAACCCCCGGGCGCCGATTTCGCGAACTTTGTGACACGGAGGGCGCTTCCTCCGAAGCAAAAGTGTGCGAATCAGACGGCGACCTGATG
>JAICGL010000131.1 GCA_025923175.1 Acidimicrobiia bacterium | reverse complement strand
GGCCGGCCGCACGGTGGCGATCAAGGACAACACCATGGTCGCCGGCGTCCCGATGATGAACGGCTCGGAGACCGTGGAGGGATTCGTCCCCACCCGGGACGCCACGGTGGTCAGCCGCCTCCTCGCCGCCGGGGCCACCATCGCCGGCAAGGCGGTCTGCGAGGACCTGTGCTTCTCGGGGTCGAGTTTCACCTCGCGCCCGGGTCCAGTCCTGAACCCGTGGGACCCGTCCCGCTCGTCGGGCGGGTCGTCGTCGGGCAGCGCGGCGCTGGTGGCGTCCGGCGCCGTCGACATGGCCACTGGCGGTGACCAGGGCGGGTCCGTCCGGATCCCGAGCGCCTTCAGCGGGATCGTCGGCCACAAGCCGACCCACGGGCTGGTGCCCTACACGGGTGCCTTCCCCATCGAACTCACCATCGACCACCTCGGCCCGATGACCCGGACGGTCGCCGACGCGGCGCTCATGCTCACGGTGATGGCCGGATACGACGGCCTCGACCCCCGCCAGCCGGTCGGCATCGAAGGCCGCGACTACGTCGCCGACCTCGGGTCGCCGGCGGCCGGCCTGCGCATCGGGATCGTGACCGAAGGGTTCGGCACGCCGGTGTCCGACCCGGGAGTGGACGACGCCGTGCGCGGCGCCGTCGAGACGCTGCGGAGCGCCGGGCTGGCCGCCGACGAGGTGTCGGTCCCCTGGCACGCCGATGCCATGCACGTCTGGAACGTCATCGCCACCGAGGGCGCGACCGCCCAGATGGTCGAGGGCAACGCCTATGGCCGGAACTACTTCGGCCTCTACGACCCTGAGCTGATCGAGTACTACGGGCGGCAGTGGCGGGAGCGTTCCGAGCGGTTCTCGCGGACCGTCAAGCTGGTCCTCCTCACCGGCCGGTCCACCCTCGACGCCGAGCAGGGCCGGCACTACGCCATGGCGCGGAACCTGGCCTTCGAACTGCGGGCCGCCTATGACACCGCGCTGGAGGACCACGACGTGCTGGTCATGCCGACGCTGCCGATGGCCGCCACGCCGCTCGTCGACGAAGACGCGCCGCTCGACGAGTACCTCACCCGGGCGCTCGAGATGATCGGGAACACCGCGCCCTTCGACGTGACCGGCCACCCGGCGACGTCGGTGCCGGCCGGCCTGGTCGGCGGGCTGCCGGCCGGCCTGATGATCATCGGACGGCGCTTCGACGACGCCACCTGCCTGCGGGTGGCCAATGCTCTGGAACAGGCCGTGGGGGGCTTCCCCACGCCGCCTACGACGAACCGCAAGGGAGGCTCATGAACGGAGTCCACGACCTCGGCGGGACCGACGGCCTGGGGCCGGTTGTCGTCGAGGAAAACGAGCCCGTCTGGCGGGCCGAATGGGAGAAGGCCGGCTTCGGCATGTTCCCGTTCCCGTTCGCCGCCGGGTGGTTCAACGTCGACATGTTCCGGTTCGGCATCGAGCAGATGCACCCGGCCCACTACCTGCTCTCGCCGTACTACGAGCACTGGGCCCACACGGCCGAGCACTACGGCATCCTGGCGGGGGCGATCGACCCGGAGGAGCTCGAAAAGCGCACCCGCCATTACCTGGAGAACCCGGACGAGCCGCTCCCCGACACGAAGAACCCCGACCTCGTGGCGTTCGCCGAAGGCGCGGTGCGCACCGGCGTCTCCCCCCGGCGGGACTCGGACGCGCCGGCGAAGTTCAAGCCCGGCGACCGGGTGCGCATTCACGACGACAGCCCCAAGGGGCACACCCGCCGTGCTCGCTACGTCCGGGGCAAGGTGGGAACCGTCGAACTGCACCACGGCACGTTCGTCTATCCCGACAGCGTCGGGAACGGCGGGCCCGACGACCCCCAGCACGTCTACACGATCCGGTTCGACGGCAAGGACCTGTGGGGCTCCGACCACGCCGAGGAGAACACCGTGGTGTACTTCGACGCCTGGGAGCCCTACCTCGAACCGGCCGGGAACATTGATGGAGGCGCCCGATGAGCCAGCCGACGAACAGCCCGTCGCCGCAGGCGACACTGCCCCGGTCGCAGGCGGAGATCGCTGCCCGGGTGAAAGCCCTCGAGTCGATCATGATCGACAAGGGGCTCATGACCACCGAGGCCGTCGACCGTTTCGCCGAGATCTACGAGAACGAGGTCGGCCCGCAGCTCGGGGCGGGGGTGGTGGCCAAGGCCTGGACCGACCCCGAGTTCAAGAAGCGGTTGCTCGAGGACGCGACGAAGGCTTGCGCGGAGCTCGGCATCGGCGGCCTGCAGGGCGAGGACATGGTCGTTGTGGAGAACACGGACACGGTCCACAACGCCATCGTCTGCACGCTGTGCTCGTGCTACCCCTGGCCGACGCTCGGCCTGCCGCCGAACTGGTACAAGCAGCCCGCCTACCGCTCCCGGATGGTGCGGGAACCCCGCAAGGTGCTCCGTGAGGACTTCGGCTACGACATCCCCGACAGCGTCGAGATCCGGATCTGGGACTCCAGCTCGGAGATGCGGTATTGGGTCCTCCCGAAGCGTCCCGAGGGGACGGACGGGATGAGCGAGAAGGAGCTGGCTGCGCTGGTCACCCGCGACTCGATGATCGGCGTCGGGCCCACCCGCCGGCCTTGACCTCCGGGATGCGACCCGACCCGACCGAACTCGGCGACGCCCGCCGCCGGGTCGAGCAACTCCTCACCGAGTTGCCCGGCCCGGGCGGCGACGCCGAACAGCTGTCGTTCAACGATCCGTGGGAGCTGCGGGCCTTCGCCCTCGCCGTGGCCGCCTACCACCGGGGTCTCTACGACTGGAGCGAGTTCCAGCTCGCCCTCATCGGCGCCATCCGCCGGTGGGAAGGGGATCCCGAGCGGGAACCGTGGCAGTACTACGAGCGGTGGCTCGAGGCGCTCGAGACGGTGCTGTCGGGCACAGGCGTCCTCCCCGGGACGGAGCTCGACGGCCGCACGGCCGAGGTTCTGGCCACTCCTCGCGCCGCCAACCACCATGAAGCCCACCGGGAGCCCGTCGCGATCGACCCGGCCCGCACCTGACTCAGTCCCGCAGGGGTGCCACCGCCACGACCGGCTGACTGGGGGGTGCGGAACCGAGCGACCCGGCGTACGGCCGGGACGAGAAGGTGAAAGCCCCGCCGTCACTGCCGACCATCAGGTAGCCGTCGCCGTAGGGAACCATGCCCGTCACCGGGGCGTTGAGGTGCCGCCCGCCCATCGAGCCGCGGAAGGCGGCCTGGAAGGCGAAGACCCCGCCGTCGGAGGCGACGAGCCAGTAGCCGGTCCGGTCGGGGTCCGGTACCAGTGACTGGACCGGAGCGTTGAGCGGCCGGCCGCCCATGGACCCGTAGAAACGGGCGTCCCCGAAGGCGAAGATGCCGCCGTCGGAGGCGACCATGTAGTACCCGGCGCCGGTCGGCGTGGCGATCGAGTCGAGGACCGGCCCGGCCAGTGTGAGGCGTGAGACGTCGCCCAGGAACTCGGCGTCGCCGAAGGCCTCCGCCCGACCCCGGTCGGTAAAGATCCAGTAGCCGTTGCCCGACGGGGTCGCCGACAAGGAGACGGCCACTTCACCCGGCCGGAGATCGCCGGACAGGTCGCCCAGGGGCCTGGCGTCGCCGTACCGGTAGACCTGGCCGTTGTCAGCCAGGACCCAGTAGCCGGCCGAGGTCGGCGTGGGCTCCAGGTCGACCGCCGCCGCGCCGGCGGCCAGCTTCCCGACTGGGCCGCCGAAGTCGGCGGCGTCCCCGAAACGGTGGACGCGTCCGCCGGCGTCGACCATCCAGTAGCCCGATCGTTCTCCGGCACGCCCGAAGCCGGGGTCGGCGACCGCGGGCGGGGAGGTGGAGGTCGTCGTGGGGCCGGGGCCGGCGGTGGTGCTGGTCGTCGTCGGGCCGCTCGACGTCGTCGTGGAGGACGACGCGGGCGGCTTCGTCGTCGTCGTGGATGACGACGTGGTGGTCGACGTCGTCGTTGACGAGGTCGTGGTCGACGTGGTCGTGGATGACGACGTGGTGGTCGAGGTCGTCGTTGACGAGGTTGTGGTGGTCGACGGCGGGACCGGGCGGTCGGGGGCGGGCAGCGGGACGATCTGGTCGAGGGGGACCAGTTTGAAGTTCTGGTTGGCGCCGGCCCCGGTGGCGAGGGTGTTGTTGTTGTCCTGGCAGACGAACAGGCCCCGCTGGAAGTAGTCGCCCAGGTCGGCGGCGACGGCGTCGATTCCGTCGGTAAAAGAGCACTTGTCGACCTCGCCGGCCGCCCCGACCATCACGGTGCGGACATAGGCGTGGGGCGCCGCCCGCTCGACCACGACGTAGGAGTTGCTGGCCTGGGAGGAAACGATGACCCAGCCGCCGCCGTCAGGTCCCGGGACCACTGCGATCCCCTCGAGGTCCGGGGTGACGGGCCCGCCGTTGTGCGGCCCGGTACTGGTGACGAGCGTCCGGCTGACGGGGTCGGTGGGGTCGGTCGGCTCGGCGCCGTAGGCCCACACGCCGACGGCCTGCTCGGCCACATACAGCGTGCCGGTCTCGTCGTCGACGGCGCAGGCCTCCATCTCCCCGTCGTGGACCTCATAGTCGGGCGCGGGGTTTACGTCCCACGGTCCCCGGACCGACACGGCGGTCACCGTGCCGTCGGGGCCGGCGGTGATCTCGAACTGCTGCACGTTGCCGCTGACGGCGGCGGCGAAGGCGTACGTCTTCCCGGACGTGGGGCTGGTGTAGATGCACACCCCGGAGGACCCATGGACCGGGCGGACCGCCGTGTCGGGAGTCACCTCGGTGATTTCGCGGGTGGCCGGGTCGATGGCGTAGAAGCCCAGATCGCTCCCGGACGTGGCCACGAGACCCACCGTCCGGTCACCCATCGAGAAGCCCCCCTGGACGTCGACGTTGTTCAGGTTGCGGTTCCGGTCGGCGAATCGTTGCCGGCGGTGGCCGCTCAGGTCGTAGACCTCGAGGTAGTCGGTGGCCTTGTCCGTGCCGAGCACCAGCGAGCGCGTCGGGTCGGCGGGGTCGACCCAGATCGCCGGGTCATCGGCCGCATCCCCGGCCCCGGCCACCGCGTCGGTTTCGGCCACCGGCCGGGCATCGCCGACCGACACCCCGAATGGGGCGGCTGTCGGGTTGGTCACCTTGCGGATGCGGTGGCTGCCGGTGTCCGAGATGTAGAGGTCACCGGCGGCGTCGAGGGTCACGCCCCGGGGGTTCCCGAGGGCCGAGTAGTAGGAGACGAGCCCGCTCCTACCGTCCCCCGACTGGCCGGTTCCGGCCACGGTCGAGATCGTCCCGTCGGCGGCGACCATGCGGATGCGGTTGTTGTCGGTGTCGGCGATGAACAGCCGGCCGGATCCGTCGACGACGACGCCGTGAGGGTCGTTGAGGAAGGCGGTGGTGGCGGGGATGCCGTCCCCGTTGTAGCCGAGCGTGCCGGTGCCGGCCACGGTGGTGATGATGCCGTCGGTGCCGATCCGACGGACGCGATGACCGTCCCCTTCGGCCACGTAGAGGTTGCCGGTGGCGTCGAAGTCGAGGCCGCGTGGAACCCTGATGGAGGCGTCGGTGGCGGGACCGCCGTCACCGGCCGAGGTGGCAGCGCCGTTCCCGGCCACGGTGGTGATCGTCCCGTCCGGGTCCAGGCGCCGCACCCGGTGGTTGAGGCCGTCGGAGATGTAGAGCGCGCCGTCGGGGCCGATCTCGAGGCCCTTTGGGTTGCGGATCTTGGCCGAGGTGCCGGGACCGCCGTCGCCGCTGAAGCCTTCAACGCCCGTTCCGGCGACGGTGGTGATGGTCCCGTCCGGGGTCACCTTGCGGATCCGAGCCGACATGCTGTCGGCGATGAACAGGTTGCCGGCGTCGTCGAGGGCCACGGCGTGGGGTGTGTTGATGGCCGCCTCGGTGGCCGGGCCGCCGTCGCCGTGCGAGCCGGCGGTGCCGTTTCCGGCCACGGTGGTGATGGTCCCATCGGGAGCGATGCGCCGAACGCGGTGGTTCTCCCCGTCGGCCACGTAGAGGGAGCCGTCGGCGGCCACGGTGACGTGGCGGGGGCCGGAGAGCCGGGCGGCGGTGGCCGGGCCGGCGTCGCCGCTGAATCCTCCGCTCCCCGTCCCGGCCACATTGGTCACGACCCCGGTGGCGGAGGGCACGGCGTCGGCGCCGGCCCGGCCCGACAGCACGGGAGACAGCGCCACTGCGGCGGTCACGGTTCCGGCCAGCGCGATGGCGACCGACCGGCCCCGGCGGGGGAGGCGGGCGGAGGGCGCAGGGGCGCCGGGGAGTTTGAGGGAATGTCGCAGACGGCGCATGACAACTTTCTGGGAAGATGGCACGGGTGCCGCTTGGGATTCATCGTCCCGGCCGCCGCTCCCCCTGGTCCGGACAAGATGCCCACGCCCCGGCCTCACATCCGCCCCTTTCAACCCTGCTCGCGCACCAGGCACTGCCATTTCGGCGACCACGATCGCGACGCCGGTATCCCGGCCGACCGGGGGAGCGTGCCCCTCTAGACTCGGCGCAACGGTTCGGCAAGGAGAGGCGAGGTCTGATGTCCGACGAGCGCAGCACCGGTACGGCCCGCGTCAAGCGGGGCCTGGCCGAGATGTTGCGGGGCGGCGTGATCATGGACGTCGTCACCGCCGAGCAGGCGAAGATCGCCGAGGACTCGGGCGCGGCGGCGGTCATGGCCCTCGAGCGGGTCCCGGCCGACATCCGCCGCGACGGCGGCGTCGCCCGCATGAGCGACCCGGCCATGATCGAGGCGATCAAGGCGTCGGTGACGATCCCGGTCATGGCCAAGTGCCGCATCGGCCACTTCGCCGAGGCCCAGGTCCTTCAGGCCCTCGGGGTCGACTACATCGACGAGTCCGAGGTCCTCACCCCGGCCGACGAGGCCCATCACGTCGACAAGTGGGCCTTCACCACACCGTTCGTGTGCGGGGCCACCAACCTGGGCGAGGCCCTGCGCCGCATCTCCGAGGGGGCGGCCATGATCCGCTCCAAGGGTGAGGCGGGGACGGGCAACATCGTCGAGGCCGTCCGCCACCTGCGCTCAATCCTGGGCGACATCCGCAAGATCGGTCAGGCCGACCCGGCCGAGCTCTTCGGCTGGGCGAAGGAGCTCCGGGCCCCGATCGACCTCGTGCAAGAGGTGGCCGAACTGGGCGAGCTGCCGGTGCCGCTGTTCTGCGCCGGAGGAATCGCCACGCCGGCAGACGCCTCGCTGGTGATGCAGCTCGGCGCCCAGTCCGTGTTCGTCGGCAGCGGGATCTTCAAGTCGGCCGACCCGGCCCCCAGGGCCAAGGCCATCGTCGAGGCCACCAGCCACTACCGCGACGCCGAGATCATCGCCAAGGTCTCCCGGGGGCTCGGCGAGCCCATGAAGGGTGAGGAGATCGACAAGCTCGACGTCCGGCTGGCCGAGCGGGGCTGGTGAGCGTGCTGACGGTGCCCCCAGGTGAAGGTCGGCGTTCTTGCTCTCCAGGGGGGCTTCCGGCCCCACGTTGAGGCGCTGTCGGCGCTCGGCGCTGACAACCTCGAGGTTCGCCTGCCCCGCGACCTCGCTCAGGCCGACGCTCTCGTCCTCCCCGGCGGCGAGTCGACGACGGTCAGCCGACTGCTGCAGACCTCCGAGCTCGTCGATCCTCTCCGGGAGCGCCTCGCCACCGGTATGCCGGTCCTCGGCACCTGCGCAGGGCTGATCCTGCTTGCTTCCGAGGTCCTTGACGGGCGTCCCGACCAGGTCCCGCTCGGGGCGATTGACCTCACCGTGCGGCGCAATGCCCACGGCCGCCAGAACGAGTCCTTTGAAGCAGCACTTGAAATCACCGGTCTGTCCGGTGGACCCTTCCCGGGTGTGTTCATCCGGGTCCCGGGGATCGAGCGCCTCGGTCAGGGCGTCGAAGTCCTGGCCTGCTTGTCTTCAGGAGAGCCCGTGGCGGCCCGCCAGGGGCGGGTCACCGTCTGCGCCTTCCATCCCGAGCTGGCCGGCGATCTGCGCTTCCACCAGCACTTCCTCTCGAGCCTGTGAGGTGACCAAAGCATGAGCGGCCATTCGAAATGGGCGACCACGAAGCACCAAAAGGCGGCCAAGGACAAGGTCCGGGGCAAGCTCTTCGCCAAGCTGATCCGCCAGGTCGAGGTTGCGGCCCGCGAAGGCGGCGGTGACCTCACAGCCAACGCCACCCTGCGGACCATGTACGACAAGGCCCGGGAGGCGTCGGTTCCCCTCGACACGATCGAGCGGGCCATCAAACGGGGGACGGGCGAGCTCGAGGGCGTGACGTACGAGTCGGTCACCTACGAGGGCTACGCCCCGAACGGTGTGGCCGTCATTGCCGAGTGCCTGACCGACAACCGGAACCGGTCGACGTCGGAGGTGAAGAACATCTTCACTCGCAATGGGGGCTCGCTGGCCGAGCCCGGCGCTGTGGCCTGGCAGTTCCACCGCAAGGGGATGATCATCGTCGACAAGACCAGCGGGGTCGACGAGGACGAGTTGATGATGGCGGCACTCGAGGCGGGCGCGGAGGACGTCACCGACCAGGGCGACACGTTCGACATCACCACCGCCCCCACCGACTTCACGTCGGTCCGCGACGCCCTGACCGACCCGCTCGATCCCCGGGGCCCGGATGAACACACCCGGGAAGGGTCCACCGGACAGGCCGGTGATTTCAAGTGGAGCTTCGAACGACTGGTTCTGGCGGCCGTGGGCGTTGCGCCGCACGGTGAGGTCGATCGCCCCCAGCGAGACCTGGTCGGGCCGGCCGTCGAGGACCTCGGAGGCCAGCAGGATCAGCCCGGCGCAGGTGCCGAGGACGGGGAACCCGGAGGCCAGGCGCTCCCGCAGCGGCTCGACCAGCTCCGACGTGACGAGGAGCCGGCTGACGGTGGTCGATTCGCCACCGGGCAG
>JAICGL010000130.1 GCA_025923175.1 Acidimicrobiia bacterium | reverse complement strand
CCACCTCACCGAGGAGATCGAGTTCCTCGCCGATCGCTTGATCGTGCTGGGCGGGGGCCGGGTGCGTTTCGACGGCACGCCGGCCGAGTTGGAGGCCCTGGCTGGTAGCACGCCGGCTGACGAGCGTCGCGTCGAGGTCGCCCTGCGCCGGCTAACCGAGTCGCCGGAGAGCGTGTGGTGAGCCCGGTCACGGCCGGGACCGGCCAGACAGAACGGGCGGCCCTCCACGAGCAACCTTCGCCGGTGACCGCGGTACCGACGGTGGTGCGACTGCTGCTCCGGCGATCGGTGGGACGCCCTGCGATTCTGGCCGCAACGGCCGTGATCATCGCCAACGTCATGCTCAGGGACCGGGAGTGGGTCCACCTCTGGGACTGGGCGTGGTTCAACTACCACTTCGTGACGATCTTCCTCGGTCCGCTCGCCGCCGGTTTGGGTGCCTGGGAGGGGGCGCGGCTGGCGCGGGCCCACGACTTCCTCGACAGCGCGGGAGCCGCCCGGCGGGCGCTCGTGTCTGCGGGCGGGGCAGTCTTCGCCTGGCTCCTCCTCCCTTACCTTGCGGGACTGGCCTGGGTCTCCGTCATGGTGATGAGGACAGACGCGCCCGGCGGGCCGGGGATCATCGAGTTCAGCACCCTCGGCCCTGCCCTGGCGTTTCTGGCGGCCTGGGTCATGGTCGGTGCCGCCGCCGGCTATCGCCTTCGCTCACCGCTGTCGGCGCCACTCGCAGCCGTCGTGTCCTTCGCTGTGATCCTCACCCTCTACATCGTGAACTACATGCTCGTCCGGGTGGGCGGAGCCACCGGTTCGACCCTCGGCCTGGCGCCGCGACCCGAGATCCAGCTCGGCCAGCTCATGCTGTACGTGAACACGGCCGTCTGGGCACTGACGTCAGCGACACGTCCGGCCAAGGCTCCTCTCCGCGATCCGGGCCGGCTGCTCCCATTGTCGGCCGGCACGCTCGTCATCGCCGTGGGACTCGCCATCTTCTTCGATAGTGGTCCCGATTTCCGCGACCGCCCAGTTGCCCTGCGGTGCTTCGGGCAGGAGCCGCAGATCTGCCTGGTCCCCGGATACGACGGCCATCCGGAGCGCGTCCGGGCGGCGTTCGAGCCGCTCCTGGCCGGGCTGCGGGAAATAGGGGCACCCCTCCCGACGACGATGCGGATGGGCGATCCCTCCGAAGAGGATCTCGTCGGGCTGATCTCTGAAGAAGTTGCTTTGGGCGAGAAGGGTTCGCGGGTCACGAGCAATCTGATCAGCGCCTACAAGCGTTTCAGTTGCGACTACTTCGACACCGAAGATCAGCGCCAGACTTGGCATGACGTCTACTTCTGGTTTGAAACCCTCGAAGGTACGCGGTCGTTGAAGGACAGCATCTTCGCTTCCGAAGTCCTGAGAACAAGTTCCCGCGAGGAGCAGGCGGCTTATCTGCGGGGTGCCATCGATCGGCTGCGGCGGTGCGCCTGACAGCGGCGGGCACCGCGGTGCTCGTCGCGCGGGCGTGGGGGCTCAAGCCGGTGGCGAAGGCCCTGATCGGCGTGGTCGTGCTATCCGTCGCGTGGCGGGGGCCGCTCGCGGTGCCGGGCCGGCGGGACGTCGCCGAACTCATCTGGCCGCTGGCGCCCTGCCTGCTGGCCATCGTCGTACCGGCAGCGGCCGACCGGGCCCACACCGACCAGGAGCGTTGCGCGCCGCGGTCGGGCCCGCGGCGGCGACTCGTGTTCGTGGGTGCGCTCTTTGCCACCACTCTCGCGCTTGCCTCCGGACTGGCCGCCCTGCACCCCTTCGTCGTGGTCGGCCGCAACACGCTGCTCCTCTGCGGGATCGCCCTCGCCGGGACCGTGGCATTGCCTGCATCGACAAGATGGATCCCGCCTTCGTTCATCCCGATCGTGATGTGGCTCCTCGGTGCCCGGTCGGCGGGCCAGGACCCAGCCGGGTGGGCCGTCCTCCTCCACGACCCGTCGTCCTTCCCCGCGGCATGCGTCGCCGCGGTGTTCTTCCTCGCCGGTGCCGGGCTCTACGTCGCCTCCGAACGCCCTCTGTTTGGCCTGGAGAACTCACGCTGACCGCTCAGGGCGAAGGGGCGGCCGGGGGACAAGGCCGGGCGAAGATATTGCTGCTGCGTCGGGAAGGGCTGATGCTGAAGTGGATGCACGTCTCGTCGTGGCCCTCGAAGGTGAGGACGATGCCGGCTCCCTCCTCGCGCACCTCGCGGAGCGGGAAGGGGAAGGCTCTCAGGATCTCCTCCATGGGTTCGGTGTTGCCGAGTTTGCGCTGATCCCACGCGTCAGCGACTTCCTTGAGGGTGAATCGGTCAGCGGCCCGTACGATCGCGACGGTGTCCTTCTCAAACTGAGACGGCCTGGGTGACCAGATGAGGCCGTAGGCGACGAAAGAGGCGAGGACGGCGCCAATGGCGATGAGGACCCGTTTAACGGTCATGGCTCGCTGCCCCCGTCGTAGACCCGTTCGGCCTACCGGGAACTGTACGCGGAGCGCCTGAGCTCGGAGGTTCTGTGCCCTGTGCGACAGACACGCGCCGGTAGGCTCACGGCCCATGGCGACCTTCCCCATCCGGGTCTTCGGCGATCTCGGTCTGAAACAGCGCTGCCCCGACGTCACGGAGTTCGACGGCGCGCTGGCCCGGCTGGCCGACGACATGATCGAAACGATGTACGCCGCCCCCGGCGTCGGGCTTGCCGCCAACCAGATCGGCATCCAGAAGCGGATCTTCGTCTACGACGCCGGCGACGGCCCGTTCACGGTCGTCAACCCGACCATCGTCGAGACCTCCGAGAGCTGGGAGTACGAGGAGGGGTGCCTGTCGGTCCCGGGGCTGTACTTTCCGATCGTCCGGCCCCGGTGCGTCACGCTCAAGGGCTACGACCTCGACGCCAAGGAGTTCACCCGGGAGGGGCAGGACCTGCTCGGCCGGATCTTCCTGCACGAGACCGACCACCTCGACGGCTTCCTGCTCCTCGATCGCCTCGACTCCGAGATGCGCCGGGAAGCGATGAAGATCCTCCGTTCCGGCGGCACCGGCGGGCAGGTCCGTCGCCTCGGCCACATCGATGACGGCGGGCCGTTGCCCCGGCCGGAGTAGGGCTCGCCCGTGCGGCTCGTCTTCCTCGGGAGCCCACCGGAAGCCCAGGGTGCCCTCCGGGCGCTGCACGACGCCGGCCACGAAATCGCTCTCGTCGTCACCCAGCCCGACCGGAAACGGGGTCGGGGCGGCGACCTCGTCCCCAGTCCCGTCAAGCGGACGGCCACGGAACTGGGACTGCGGATCGTCACGCCGGAGCGGTGCAAGGAGTCCCTCGACGACATCGCCAACAGTGGCGCCGAGCTCGGTGTAGTGGTGGCCTTCGGCCAGCTCATCCCCCCGTCGGTGCTGGCCGCGCTCCCGTCGGGTTACGTCAACGTCCACTTCTCCCTGCTGCCGCGGTGGCGCGGCGCAGCGCCGGTGGAGCGGGCGATCCTGGCCGGCGACACCGAGACCGGCGTCTGCATCATGCAGCTCGAAGCCGGGCTCGACACCGGCCCGGTCTACGCCTGCCGGACCATCCCGATCACGCCCGACGACACCGCCGGCGACCTGCGCCGCCGCCTCGCCGACCTCGGCACCGAGCTGCTCTTGACCGAGATCGACTCGGTCCCCGACCGCACACCGACACCCCAGAAGGGCGAGGAGACGTACGCCGAGAAGCTCAGTGTCGAAGAGTTCGCCGTCAATTGGTCCCGCCCCGCCACCGAGCTCGCCCGCCTGGTCATGGCCGGCAACCCCAAGCCCGGAGCGTGGACCACGGCCAAGGGCGCCCGCCTCAAACTCCACCGGGCGAAGGCCGAGCATGCTTCCGCTGCCGATGGGGCCGAGCCCGGTGCGCTCGTCGGCCCCGGCCGGGTCGCCACCGGCGATGGCGTCCTCGTATTGACCGAGGTCCAACCGGAAGGAAAAGCCGCGATGCCCGCCTCTGCCTGGGCCGCCGGCTTCCGCGGCGACCGCCTGGGCGCTTGACCTCCGGCCCAACTGGTCGCGGCAACCCGTCCGGCGCAGGTAAGTCAGGCGCCGGTGGTGCGGGCCGCTCCGGGGGAGGGCGCGGCAAGCGGCAGGGCCGCCCGAAACCACCGTCAGCCCGGGGTGCGGCTCCGGGGACGGGCGCCCGGGCAGTGGCCATCGAGGCGCTGGTACGGGTCGAGGCCGGGGGGTACTCGAACCTGGTCCTTCCCGGGCTGCTGCGGGCTTCCGGTCTCGACAGCCGGGACCGTGCGCTCGTCACCGACCTCGTGTACGGCACCCTCCGCCAGCAGGGCCAGGCCGACTACCTCCTGGCCGCTGCGTCACACCGCCCGCTGCCCGAACTCGACCCGCCCGTCCGGGCAGCGCTGCGCCTCGGCGCCTACCAGCTGATCAGCGGGACTGCACCGCACGCCGCGGTCAGCGCCACCGTCGGTGCCCTGAACGGCTGGTCGATCCCGGCGACGGTCCGCCGGGCGGCGCCCTACGCCAACGCCGTCCTGCGCCGGGTCGCCGAAGCCGGGCCCGCCTGGCCCTGGCCGGCGGGCGACGATCCCGACGCCGTCGCGGTCCGCACCTCCCATCCCCGCTGGATCGTCGACCTGCTCCGGCGCGACTTCGGCGATGAGGCCGAGGCCGTCCTGGCCGCGGCCAACGAGATCCCGGCGGTTACGCTGCGCCCCAACCCGCTCCGGACGACACCCGAAGCACTCGCAGCCGAACTGACCGGCGTCCCGATGACGGCGCCCGGCGAGACGACCCGTGTACAGGTCGAGCCCGGCGGGCTCGTCCCCAGCGCAATGCTGGTCCGGGGAGTGGGCGACCTCGCCCGGCTCCCCGCCGTCGCCGAAGGTCGGGCCACCCCACAGGACCAGGCCAGCCAGGCCGTGGCCGCCGCCGTCGGTGCCCGCCGCGGCGAGTGCATCCTCGACATGGCCGCCGCCCCCGGCGGCAAGGCCACAGCGATGGCAGAGGCGATGGGCGACGACGGCCTCGTCGTCGCCTCCGACCTCCGGGCTGGACGGGCCGGACGTGTTCGCGATGCCGCTCGCCGCCTCGGCCTGACTTCGGTGCAGGTGCTCATCGCCGACGGCCACCACCTCCCGCTGCGGGCTCTTGGGCCCGGTGACTCGGATGGTGGCGACTCGCTCGGCGCAGGGCTCCCCGGGCCCGGCTCCTTCGATCGCGTCCTCCTCGACGCGCCGTGCTCCGGCCTGGGCGTGCTCCGCCGCCGTCCCGAGGCGCGCTGGCGCCTCGATCCCGCCGACGTCGACCGGCTCGCCGCCCTCCAGCGGGAGCTCCTCACTGCCGCCGTGGCCCAGGCCCGACCGGGAGGGCTCGTCGTCTACTGCGTGTGCACGCTGTCCCGCGAGGAGACGCTCGACATCGACGATTGGGCCGCCACCGCCTTCCCTGCACTCGCGCCTGCACCGGCGCCGGGCCCACCGTGGCGGCCTCACGGCCGGGGCGCGCTGCTCCTCCCGAGCGACGCCGGTACCGACGGGATGTTCCTGCTCCTGCTGCAGCGTCCCGCCGGGTAGGGCGGGATCACCAGGTCGACGCGGTCTCCGGAGACGTGACGTCCGGCATCAACGTCGAGTCGCCGGTGTCCTGCAAGGCAAGGTCATCCAACCCGTCGAGGAGCTGGGCCACCCGCTCGATCGCATCGAGCGGGTCGGTGCCCGCCGCTGATTCACCCGTCAGCACGAGACCGGTGACTCCGTCGAGCAGCAGGTTCACGATGTCGTTCGCCTCGGCCACCGTGGCGGTCGGGCCGGCGGAAGTGCCCGACCGCCCGGCGGTGACCCAGATGGGGGTGCCCGCCGCCGCCCCCTCCCGGGCGATCGCCTTCTGCAAGAACGGCACCTGCTCGATGGGGAGCTCGGCGGCGAGATGGGCCCGGCCGACGACCACGATGTCGGCGGCGGCGATGATCTCGGCCCGCCGCTCGACCCCGCTCCGGCTGTCGATGCGGGCGATCAGCCTGGCTCCGGCGGGCAGGAGCGACCGCAGTTCCTCCACCGCGGCGCGCGACGCGGCATAGCCGAGCGCGAAGTGGTCGACCCCGGCGGCCACGGCGATGTCCACCGCCGTACGGTCCTTGTCGGTCAGCGCTGGCAGTTCCGGAGCCGGATCGATCACCACCGTGCGGTTGGATCGCACCCGCCCGCCGGCGACAACGATGGCCATGGCCCGGCCCGCCTCGACCACAGCCACCCGGAGCATGGCCTCGTCGACGGCCAGGACCGCCCCCGGCTTCAGGGCGTCGAAGAGTGTCTCCGGCCGCAGCGACAACTGGCGCTCCGTACCCAGCGCCTTGTCCGCCACCAGCCGGACGGGCTGCCCGACGCGCAGCACAACCCCCGTCGCCACGAGCCCGATACGGGCCTGGGCGCCCTCCGTGTCGAGGCAGACCGGCAGGCGGGAGTGGATCCTGGCTGTCCTCAGGACGTCCTCGAAATCGCCCAGGGCAACGTGGGAGAGGTTTAGCCGCAGGAGGGTCACACCCAGGGGGGCGAGGCTGCGCAGCACCGCCGGGCGCAGCGAGGCCGGGCCCAGGGTGACGACAAGGCGTGTGCTTCGGGGGAGGCAGGGAGAACTCCCCAGCGTGTTCCGCTGCTCCGCCATGTGCCGTCCCTCCGCCAACTGTCGTCTGTAACTTACGTAAACTTTCCCTGACAGGCAACAGAAACAACCCAGACAACATCTCTGCCACGTTCAGGCGTCGGCGAAGGGCCCGCCTAGCATCAGCGGCCATGCCGCTCGTCGCCAAAGTCCTCACCGTGTCGGACGGTGTCGTCGCCGGAACCCGCGACGACCTCTCCGGCCGCACCCTCACCGAGCGACTGATCGGCGAGGGATATGCCGTTGTCGAGCACCGCATCACCGAGGACGGCACCGAAGCAGTGGCCAAAACACTCGGGGAGATGGCCGAGGGGTTCGCCGGCCTCATCGTCACCACCGGCGGGACCGGCTTCGGCCCTCGTGACCTGACGCCGGAGGGCACGCGGGCGGTCATCGAGCGGGAAGCCCCCGGGATGGCCGAAGCCATGCGCCTGGTGAGCCACCAGAAGGGCGTCCCCCACGGCATGCTCTCCCGCGCCGTCTGCGGCGCCGTCGGTGAGGCGCTGATCTGCAACCTTCCCGGCTCCTCCAAAGGCGCCATCGAATGCCTGGAAGCGGTCCTCCCCGCCATCCCGCACGCGCTCGACCTTCTGGCCGGCGGCCGCCCTCACTGACCATCGCGTCGCCGCAACCGATCGGTCCCCAGCGCAACCGGTTGCGGCCAGGGCCCTATAGGGGCCTTCAGCGCAACCGGTTGCGCTGAGGCCGCCGACCGGGGAGACGTGCTGGGCGGTGGTGACGGAGACGGGGGGCGCTACCGTCAGCGGCGAGAAGGAGGGTCGGGTGCCGAGCGACGAGGCGGCCATGGCCGAGGCGGTTGCGCTGGGGGAGCGCGGCCGGCTCACCGCCGCCCCGAATCCCTGGGTCGGCTGCGTCATCGCCGACGCCGGTGGCGAGATCGTCGGCCGAGGCTTCCACCGGCGGGCCGGCGAGCCCCACGCCGAGGTGCACGCCCTCCAAGAGGCCGGCGACCAGGCGCGGGGCGCCACCGCCTATGTCACGCTCGAGCCCTGCGCCCACCAGGGCCGAACGCCGCCCTGCGCCCCGGCGCTCGTCGAGGCCGGTGTGAGCCGGGTAGTCGTCGCCGTCCTCGACCCCGACGACAAGGTCGCCGGCCGGGGAGTCGAGATCCTCCGGGCCGCGGGGATCGCCGTGGAAGTCGGAATCGGCGCCGACGCCGCCGCTCGCTCGCTCGCCCCCTACCTCCATCACCGCCGGACCGGCCGCCCGCTCTGCCTGCTGAAGACCGCGGTGTCGATCGACGGCTGCACCGCCGCTGCCGACGGCACCTCCCAGTGGATCACGGGCCCCGAAGCCCGGGCCGACGCCCACCGTCTCCGGGCCGAGTCCGGCGCCGTGGTCGTCGGCGCCGGCACCGCCCTGGCCGACAACCCGACGCTGACCTACCGGAATCTCGAGTTCGAAGAAGGGCCCGCTCCACCGCAACCGCTCCGCGTTCTCATCGACGCCGCCGGCCGCGTCCCCGCCACCGGCCCGCTCTTCGACCCCACCCTCGCCCCGACACTCGTCATCACAACGCCGGCAGCAGACCCGGAGGTAAAGAGAGCGTGGAAGGAGAGCGGAGCCGAGGTGGAGGAGGTGGCTGACCGAGGCGGCGTTGACCTCGATGCGGCCCTGGAGCTCCTCGGCCGGCGCGGCATCCTCCAGGCCATGGTGGAGGGCGGCGCCACCCTCCACGGGGCGCTGCTACGGGCCGGTCTTGTCGACCGGATCGTCATGTACCAGGGCGGCGCTGTCCTCGGCGCCAGGGGTCTCCCGGCCTTCGGCGGGCCGGGGCCCGCGACGCTCGACGAGGCGTCACGCTGGCGGCTGGCGGCCGTCCGCCAGGTCGGAAGCGACGCCCGCCTCGACTGGGAGCCCGTTCAGCCACGAAACTGACTACATGTTCACGGGTCTCGTGGAGGAGCTCGGCACCGTGCGGGCGGTCATTCCGAACGCCACCGGCGCGCGCCTCGAGATCGAGGCGACGACAGTCCTCGACGACGCCGAGCCCGGAGCGTCGATCGCCGTCAACGGCTGCTGCCTGACGGCTGTGGAGCTTGGCCAGGGCTGGTGGGCGGCCGATGCCGTGGAGGAAACGCTTCGCCGCACCTGCCTCGGTGCCCTGGCGGCCGGCGACCGGGTGAACCTGGAGCGGCCGGTCCGCTTGGCCGACCGCCTCGGCGGGCACATCGTCCAGGGCCACGTCGACGCCTCGGCGGAGGTGCTCGACGTGCGCGAGGACGGCTTCGCCCGCT
>JAICGL010000129.1 GCA_025923175.1 Acidimicrobiia bacterium | reverse complement strand
CTCCAGCGGGCCTCCCGCGCCTACGCCGCCGCCGCGGGGCGCGACTATGTGATTCCGGATGATCTCAAGTTGCTGGCTGGGAACGTGCTCGAACATCGCCTGATCCTTTCCCCCGAGGCGCAGCTGCGCGGCGGCTCGGCCTCTGACGTGCTGGAGTCCGTGCTCGGCAAGGTGCCGGTGCCGAGCGTCCGCGCCGGAGCGGGCAACTAAGGCGCCGTCGTCTTGCGGCCGTCGCTGACCAACCGTGGGTGGTCCCTCTGCGGGGCGGCCGCCGCCCTGCTCGTCGGAGCCCGCGTGCTCGGCGTCGAGGAGCTGGCCATGCTGGCCGCCGCCTGCTTCATGGTGGTCGTCGTCGCCTTCATCAAGGGGCGGCGCCACGCCCTGCGCCTCTCGGCCGAACGGGTGCTGCGCCCGACCCGGGCCGAGGCCGGAGAGGCAGCCCGGGCCGACCTCACGCTCATGAACCTCGGTCGCCGGTCGACACCGGTCCTCGCCGCCGTCGACTCCTTCGATACCGGCCGGCGGGTCGCCCGCTTCCTCGTTCCGCCGCTGGCGCCGGGCGAGACGGCCGACGCTGCCTACCGACTGCCGACGACCCGGCGGGGCATCTACACGGTCGGGCCGCTGCGGCTGTCGGTCCACGACGCCTTCGGTGTCATCGAGACCGGCATCACGCTGGCGGGCGAGGACAAATTCGTCGTCTATCCCAAGGTGGAGGACGTCCTGCCCCTGCCCGGCGCCGCCAGCCGGGAGGCCCGGATGGGAGCCATGCAGGCGTCCCGGGTCCCGGTCGGGCTCGACTTCTTCGGCCTGCGGGAGTACGAGGTCGGCGACGACCTGCGCCGGGTCCACTGGCGGTCGACCGCCCGGACCGGCGAGCTCATGCTCCGCCAGGACGAGATGCCCTGGGAGGCCCGCTCCACCATCCTGCTCGACACCCGCCCGTCCACCCACCACGGCGACTCGCTCGAGCGGGCGGTGGAGATCGCCGCCTCGCTGGCCACGGCCATGTGCCGGGGGCGGCGGCAGGTGCGCTTCATGACCACCGGCGGGGTCGACATCCGATCCTCCGGCGGCGACCGCTACCCCCAGATCATGGAGTACCTCGCCGGCGCCTCCGTCGAGACCTACGTCCGGTGGGACCAGGTCATGGAAGGCCTCCGCCGCACCGCCGAGGGCCCGCTGGCCGCCATCGTGGCCGACGTCGAGCGGACCGACTTCGTCGCCCTCGGCGCGCTGCGGGCCCGGCTGGGATTGATCTTCGTCTGTGCCATCCGCCCATCGGCCTACGGAGAGGTCGACGTGAATCCCGTCCCGACGGCGCCGGGCGCCCTCGTCGTGCCCGTCTCCTCCGCCAGCCCCTTCAAGTCGGCCTGGAACCAGGCCATGGTCACATGTCAGCGCGGCGCACCGGTTCGCTCCTAACACTCGCCACCCTGTCGGTGGTGGCCACGCTGGGCTTCGCCCGGCTCTTCAACGACGCCTCCTGGGTGCTGCCGGTCTTCCTGGCCGCCGTCGGGGCCCACGGCGTGGGCCTGGCCTCCCGGCGCTGGCCGGTGCCGCTGTCGTTCGCCGTCTCGGCCGTGGTCATGAGCCTGCTGCTCTGCGCCGTGGTGGCGGGCCACACCACCTTCTACGGGCTGCCGACCGGAAGCACGCTGTCGGCCCTCGCCCGGGCCTGGACAGCAGGGCTCGACTCCTTCCGCAATGCCGTTGCACCGACCGAGGTGACCCCCGGCCTGCTGCTCATCAGCGTCGCCGGCACCTGGGTCTGCGCCGCCGCTGCCGACTGGCTGGCGTTCCGGGGCGACGGCACGCTCACGGCGATCCTCCCGCCGTTCGTCCTCTACGTCATGGGGGCCGCCCTCGGAAAGGACGGCTTCCAGCTCCCCACCACGTTCGTCTTCGTTGTGGCCGCCCTCCTGTTCGTGGCCGCCAGCCACGCTGCCAACCTCCCCAGTGCCTGGTTCTCCGGGCGAGGCTCGCCGCCCGGCCTGACCCGCCTGGCTATGGGCGCGGCGCCCGTGGCGCTCTTGGTTGCGGCCGCCGGGCTGGTGCTCGGCCCCAACCTTCCCGGCGCCCAGGCCACGCCGCTCGTCGAACTGCGGGGGACGGGTGGCGGCGGCGACACGTCGCGCATCACGGTCAGCCCGCTGGTCGACCTGAAAGCCCGGCTGACCAGCGACCCGGCCATCGAGGTCTTCACCGTGCGTTCCCCGATCCCGGCGTACTGGCGCCTCACCGCGCTGGAGGAGTTCGACGGCCGGATCTGGTCGTCCCGGGGGACGTACCGTCCGGCTGACGACCAACTGCCGAAGGAAACGGGCGACAACGCCCTGACGTACAAGGTCGTCCAGGACTTCCGGATCGGTCCGCTGGAGTCGTTCTGGCTTCCCGCCGCCTACCGGCCGGGCCGGGTCGACCTCGAGGGCGCCCGGGTCAATGCCGAGTCGCTGACGCTTTTGACCGAGAAGGAGTCGGCCGAGGGCCTCATCTACAAGGTGCAGTCGGAGATCCCCCGCTACACGCCGGCCGACCTGGCCCAGGCGGGCGGCGAACCGGGCGCCGACATGGAGCCCTACCTGGAACTGCCGGAAGACTTCCCCGCCGACGTGCGGGACCTGGCCCGGGAGAAGACGGCCAGCGCCATCGGCCCCTACCAGCAGTCGATGGCCCTGCAGGATTTCCTGCGCAACAACTACACCTACGACGAGGCGGCGCCGGCCGGGCACTCCGACGACCACCTCCGCTACTTCCTGTTCCGATCCAAGATCGGCTACTGCGAGCAGTTCGCCGGCGCCTTTGCCGCCATGGCCCGTTCGCTCGGCCTCCCCGCCCGGGTTGCCGTCGGCTTCACCCCCGGCGCCTACGACCAGCCGCTCGACATCTTCCACGTGACGACCAAGGAGGCCCACGCCTGGCCCGAGGTCCACATCAACGGCATGGGCTGGGTGGCCTTCGAGCCGACCCCGGGGCGCTTCGAGCCGAACCCGACGAACTACACCGGGACCTACAACCCGGAGGCCAACCCGATTCTCGCCACCACGACCACCACCGCCAGCGCAGAGGACCCGGCCGCTCCGACGCCGACGACGGAGCGGGCGCCCGAGGCCGAGCAGGACCCGTTCGAGCAGGAGTCGTCGGCGTCGGACAGCGGGTTCGTCCGCTGGCTGGCCCAGGTCGGGCTCGTGGTCCTGGGGGTTGCGGCGCTCCTGGCCGTGCCGCCGCTTCTGAAGCGGCAGCGGCGTGTCCGGCGGCGCCGGGCTGGGCCTGCCCGGGCCCGCGTGGCCGGCGCCTGGTCAGAAGCGCTGGATCGGCTGCGGGAGGCGGGGGCGTACCCGGCGGTCACCCTCACGCCCCTGGAGTTCGCCGTCGGCGGCACCGGGTCGATCGCCGCCGATGTGGGCTCGCCGATGACCAGGCTGGCCCGTCTCTTCACGAAGGCGTCGTACTCGCCGGGCGACCCGTCCGAAGAAGAGGTCAGCCAGGCGTGGGAGGAGGTCGAGACGCTGACGCGGGCGCTCGACACCAGCGATTCAGTCCTCGGGCGGTGGCGGCGGCGCCTGAGCCCGGCAACGCTGCTGCAGCGGGGTGCAGCGGGTTAGCTGTCAGCTACCTGCGTTGTCGTCTTTCCGGAAGGGCTTGCGGATGTTCTTGCCGGCGTCGCCGAACATGCTCTTCAGCCGCTTGCCCTTCACCGAGGCGGTGATGTTCTCGAGACCCGCCTTCCCCATCTTCTTGACGTTGCTCACGACCACGAAGGCGCAGCCGAGCATGGCCAGGAACCCGACGAAACCCATGAACAGGTTCGAGGCGAAGGACGTCACCAGGACGACGAACCCGAGGACGAAGCCCGTCGCGGCCCACTTGATGTTCCGGGAGGCGTGACGGTAGAGCGTCGTCTCCGAGACCTGCTGCGCCAACTGAGGATCGTTGGCGTAGAACTGCGCTTCGATCTGGTCGAGGATTCTCTGCTCGTCTTCCGAAAGGGGCATCGGTTCCGCTTCCCGCACGGTGTTTGAAGGCCTACCTGAGGATTCATTCTCGCACAGCGCCTCGGGAGTCAACAATGCGGCCCGAGGCCTCCAGGCGCAGCGTCCACCGCACCGTAGCGGCGCCGCAGCGCCGCCCCGGCTACTCCGGCAGGCGGCGGTTCGCTCCCAGGTTGAACCAGGGGTCATCCGCCATTTGGCGGAAGGCCGTAAGGGCGGATTCTGACGTGGTCAACCGCCAATCGTAATCCTTGTTGGCGCTGAAATAGACGATCGCCTTCATCTGCGGAAAGTCCGTTTTGATCGCCTCGCGGGTGGCATTGATCCACTCGGCTTTCTCGCCCGCTTTGCGCTCCTGCACGCCGAACTCGCCCACCATGATCGGCTTGTTCTGCTGTGCCGCCCAAAAGTAGAAGCCGCTGAAGATCTCGCTGAAGGAGCGGTACTCGTCGCCGGCCCGGCCGGGGGCCCAGTTGTATCCATCTCCGCAGACCCAGTCGACGAAATCAGGGCCGGGATAGAACGCCTGGGCCTCGCCGTCGTTGAAGGCCGAAGCGTTGGGGCACCACACCCAGCGGACGTTGTCGGCCCCTTCGGTGCGGAAGATCCCGACGATGTGCTTCCAGGCGGCCACGTACTGGTCGGGTGTGCCCGCCCACTCGGCCTTCTTCTTGCCGTCCATCTCCCAGAACCAGCGGACGAGGACCGGCTGGCCGAGCGCCTTGGTGTCGCGGGCGCGCTGCCTGATGAGGTCGTCGTAACGGCCGGCGGCGATGGCTCTGGTGGTGACGCCCCGGCCGTTCCAGCTGATCATCGGGATCCGGCCGTCCTGCAGATCGGAACGCTCGACGTCGGTGGGGAAGGCCTCGTCGAACGTGTAGAAGTTGTGGTGGATGTCGAGGCTGCGGCCCATGGCCCGCTCCAGTTCCTCGACCGCCGCCTTCTCAGCCACCGGGTGCCGGATCTCCGAGCTGATGCTGGCCCCGAGGAGGACGCCGCCGGCGGGCTGCGGCGGCGCAGTGGTGACCGTCGTCGTTGTCGTCGGGTCGAGGACGATCCCGAGGTCGCTCTCCTCGTCGCCCCGAAGGGCGAAGGCGGTGGCGCCGGCGAGGCCGAGCACACCGATGACGCCGACGGCGATCCCGGTTCGGGAAGAGAAGAAGTCCCGGAGTCGGCCGGGAGCTGCAGACGACATGACTCGGGCCTCCACGGCAGAGACGGGACCCTTTGAGGGTACCAGTCGCCAACCTCAACTTTTGGTCGCGTCAGCGACCGAAGTACTAGTACTTCCGGGCCAGTCTCCCGCCGTTTTGACACCCGTTTTGTCCGGGTCGACCGTTTTGTGCACCGGAGCGCGTACCATTTGACCCAAAGAGCCCACTGGGTATCTGGTCACTGTCGTGGTACCGTACTTCGGAGGTAGACACGTGGCGCGGGCCCGTCGCGAAGTCTGCTCTTGCCGGGCCGTTCTTCGTCATCGACGGGTTGTTTCTCCGTTGATCTGAGGAGTGGCTTTACCCCCCGCCGGAGCGAAAGAAAGCGACTTCCCTCGTGAGCACAAGGATCTCATCGGAGTCCTCCGTGGAGATGGGTGACTACATCTCGGTCATCCGCCGCCGGAAGCTCTTGATTGCCGCCATGACCCTCGCCGGTCTGGCGCTGGCCCTGTTCTACTCCGTCGCCGTGGCGAAGCCGTCTTACGTCTCGCACGCCAAGGTGCTCGTCCGGCCGATCACGGCCGACGTCGCCCCTCCGAACGTTGACCGCTTGATCGTCATGGGGACCGAGCGCGACATCGCCACGTCGATCGACGTCGCGAGCCTCGCCAAGGAGCGGATGAAGTCGACCGCCCCCGTCACCGCCCTCCAGAAGAAGGTGACGGTCAGCGTGGTGGGTACCACGCAGTTCCTCGACATCGCCTGCAGCGACAAGACGAAGCTCGGCGCCCAGACCTGCTCGCAGGCCTTCGCCGACGCCTACCTGCAGTACAAGACGGCGGACGCGACCAAGAACCGCGACGCCCGCATCGCCAATGCCAACGCTGCGCTCAACCCGATCAACGCTCAGATCGTGGAGGCCACCAAGCGTCTGGCCGTGGCCCCCGTCGCCAGCCCGGCCCAGGCCGAGGCCGAGTCGACACTGCGCAGCCTGCAGGAACAGGGCTCTCCGTACCGCCAGGTTCTGGCCGACATGGCCAAGCTGAACGTCAACGACCCCGGCGCCGTGCTCAGCGCCGCTAACCGCCCCGGCACGCCGGCCAGCCCCCGGCCCAAGACGAACGCCATCCTCGGCTCCTTCTTCGGCCTCTTCCTCGGCCTGCTGGTCGCCTTCGGTCGGGACCGGGTCGACAACCGGCTCCGGGGTCGGGTCGACCTGGAGGAGTACCTCCGGGCTCCGGTCCTCGCCACGGTGCCCCGCACCCGGCGCAACGGCCGCACCGCTCCGACGCTGGTCACCATGCAGCACCCGAACAGCCCCGCCTCCGAGGCCTACCGGGCTCTGCGGACCCGCATGCTGGTCATGGCCGAGCGCCAGGGCCTGAAGACGATCATGGTCGCCTCCCCCACCGGCGAAGACGGCAAGACCGCCATCGCCGCCAACCTGGCCGTCTCCCTGGCCCAGGTCGGGAAGCGGGTCGTGCTCCTCTCGGCCGACCTGCGGGGCTCCAAGGTCCACCAGTACTTCGGGCTCGACAACGAGCGTGGTCTCTCCAACGTCCTCGCCGGCGAGATGCCGCCGTGGGAGGCCGTGCAGGAGCCGGCCGGTCTCGAGCGCCTCTGGGTGTTCGGTTCGGGCCCGGTGCCCGCCCAGCCCGCCGAGCTGCTCCAGTCCGACCTGATGCGGGAGCTCCTCGCCGAGCGCCGCAAGGTGGCCGACTTCGTGATCATCGAAGCCCCGGCTGCCCTGAACGCCTCCGACTGCCTCGCCCTCGCTCCGCTCGTCGACGGCATCCTCGTGGTGGCCGACGCCAAGCACACCGACCGCGACGAGGTCGAGCAGGTCCGGATCCAGTTCGAGCAGGTCGGCGGCCAGGTCGTCGGCGCAGTGATGAGCAACGCCGTCACCTCTCGCTAATTTCACCCACACCACCAAGCAGTACGGCTTCTGAGGCCCGGTCGGTTTGCGACCGGGCCTCGCCGCGACCGTGATGGTGGCGGGTCGGAGGGGCTGGCGTGGGTCTCGGCTCCTCCAGATTCGCAGCCGTGACCCACAATGATGACGTTGGAGTCGAAATCGACGTCTGTATGGTCGATCTCGACTCCAACGTTCGATCGAGTGCACCCGGACGTGCCGGTGGCTCGCCGGGGGCGCCAGGATGACGGGGTGGGGGGTGGAGGACGAACCAGCGACTGTGATCACGGTGACCCTGGACGCCGACGGGAGTACTGCGCTGTCGCTCTCGGCGACGGAGCACCCGGTGGCCGAACTCAGGAGAGCGGCCGCAGTGCTCGAGCGCTATGCCGCCAGCATCGAGCGGGAGAACGAGCCGGTGCTGTGCGAAGCGTGTGGCATCAGTCCCACGGGGATCCGCGCCGCGCCGGACGGGCCGTGGCAGCTCCTGCCCTGCGGCCACAGCGTCCAGGCCGGCGCCTAGGGGCGGCGCTGGGCCCGGATCACGGCATCGACACCGGTTCCCGCTTGAGTTCGAGGGCGGTCTTCGGCGACGACCAGGTTCCATAGGTCGGGATCGAGGGCGGCGCGCGCCTCTTCGACGGAGACCTGTACCTGGCCGGCGGAAGCGGTCGCCGCTCCGGTGGCCGGGTCGATCGGGCGATGGCCGACCATGAACAAAGTCCCTCCGGGAGCGACGCCCGTCGCCATCCGTTGCACCATCTCCTCAACCGATCCGGCCACATGGACATACAGGCAGACGACGAGGTCGTACGCGTCTCGCTCCGGCGCCCAGGTCCCGAGATCCGCCTCGACCCACTCGACGCGCTTGGCGACATCCGCCCCCATGGCGCCCGCCATCGTCCGTGCATGTGCAAGCGCCGTCGCAGCGAAGTCAACCGCCGTGACCCGCCAACCACGCGCAGCGAGCCAGAGCGTCTCGGACCCATGCCCGCACCCCGCATCAAGCGCGCGCCCGGGACGCAGATCGCCGACCTCGGCGGTCAGTTGCGCATTCGGCGGTCGCTGCGAGACCTGATCCCCGTGCTCGCGCAGCGCCTGCGCCCAGCGCCCCTCCCAGAAGTCCCGGTCGTAAGTGCTCACGCCGGCCGGTCTACCACCCACCGAGGAGGACGGGCCGCCAGGCACGTCCTCCGGGCACCACCACAAACAGAAACAAGACCGTGGGTGGTTTTAGACACCCTGTAGCGGAGGACGGGCGATGGGTCACAACTCCGACTATGAGCGAGCAGCTTGCGGCGCCCCCGGCGCCGCAACTGCGATGCGAATCTGGAGGAGTTGGGACCCATGCCCGACCTCCGCCGGGCCGAACGCGTCAGAGGGGCCCGACCGAAACCGGCCGAGCCCCTCTGCGCACGAACTGCTACTAGTTGTCGGCTTCGGGGCCGATGTAGCCCTCGCGCTCGAGGAAGAGGATGATCTCGTGCGCCGCTTCTTCGGCGGTGAGCTCTTCCGTCTGGATCACCAGTTCGGCGTCGGCCGGCTCTTCGTAGGGGTCGGAGATGCCGGTGAACTCCTTGATGATCCCGGCGCGGGCCTTGGCGTAGAAGCCCTTGCGGTCGCGGGCTTCGCACTCCTCGAGCGACGTCGCGACGTGGGCGAGGATGAAGCCGCCGCCTTCCTCAATCATGGACCGCACGTCCTTGCGGGTCTGGTCGTAGGGGGCGATCGGGGCGCAGATGGCGATGCCGCCGTTCTTGGTGATCTCGGAGGCCACGAAGCCGATGCGGCGGATGTTGATGTCCCGGTGCTCCTTGGAGAAGTTCAGCTCCGAGGAGAGGTTCTT
>JAICGL010000128.1 GCA_025923175.1 Acidimicrobiia bacterium | reverse complement strand
GGTGGCGTGGGGGAGCTTCGGGCTCGACCTGTCGCCGGCCTACGCCGAGACGTCGCAGCTGAAGATCTCGCGCGCCACGGAAGTGCGCACGATCTGCCCCTACTGCGCCGTCGGTTGCTCGATGATCGCCTACCGGGCCGGCGACGACGCGCTCAACGTCAAGCCGACCCTCGTGCACATCGAAGGCGACCCCGACAGCCCGGTCAACGGCGGCACCCTCTGCCCCAAGGGTGCCTCGACGCTGCAACTGGCTGTCAACCAGAACCGGGAGCTGCGCCCGAAGATCCGTAAGGCCGGCGCCAGCGAGTGGGAGCCGATCGAGTGGGACGACGCCCTCGACCGTCTCGCCCGGCACATGAAGGACTCCCGCGACAAGAAGATGGTGCTTCGGGACAAGGACGGCCTGGAGGTGAACCGCAACGAAGGCTTCGGCTTCGTCGGCGGGGCAACGATCACGTCGGAAGAGGGGTACCTCACGGCCAAGCTGTTCCGGGCCCTGGGGGTGATCTACCTAGAACAACAGGCGCGCGTTTGACACGGCCCCACGGTGGCCAGTTTGGCCGCCTCCTTCGGTCGTGGCGCTATGACCAACCACTGGCGCGATTTCAAGAACACCGACGTGTTCCTGGTGATCGGCGCCAACCCGGCCGAGAACCACCCCTGCGGCTGGAAGTGGGCGCACGTTGCCCGTGACGAGCGGGGCGCCAAGATCATTCACGTCGACCCCCGCTTCACCCGGACGTCGGCCATCGCCGACCTCTACTCCCCGATCCGGGCCGGCACCGATATCGCCTTCTTCGGAGGGCTGATCAACTACATCCTCGAGAAGAAGCTGTACCACGAGGACTACGTCAAGCTGCACACCAACGCCTCCTTCCTCGTCAAGCCGGACTTCCAGTTCAACGACGGGCTGTTCTCGGGGTACGACGAGACCAAGAAGGCCTACGACCCGACCACGTGGGACTACGACCGGCTGCCGCCGGCGGTGCCCACCGGTGGGACCTCGCCCACGGCGCAGCCCGTCTCCGGTGGGGCCCCGGCGCTCGGCAGTGCGGTGGGCGGAGCGGCCTCGCCGGCCGGGACGGCGACGCCCCCGGCCCCGGTGGCCTTCGCCAAGACCGACCCCACGCTGCAGGATCCCCGGTGCGTCTTCCAGTTGATGAAGGCGCACTACAGCCGGTACACCCCGGAGAAGGTCTCGGAGATCACCGGCATGCCGGTGGAGAAGTTCAACAAGATCGCCGAGTGGTTCGGCTCCACGGGCGTGCCCGACAAGGTCGGGAGCATCGTCTACGCCGTCGGGCTCACCCACCACGTCACCGGCGTGCAGATCATCCGCGCCCTCGGGCTGGTCCAGTTGCTGCTCGGCAACGTCGGCCGTCCGGGCGGCGGGGTCAACGCCGAGCGGGGTCACGCCAACATCCAGGGAAACACCGACAACGCCATCAGCTGGGAGATCCTGCCCGGCTACCTCGGGATCCCACGGCCGGGCATGAACAACATGACCGAGTACCTGGCCAAGGTGGCGTCCAAGCCGTCCTCGCCCAACGCCGTCAACTACTTCGGCACCAACTACAAGAAGTTCATGGTGTCGTTCATGAAGTCGATGTACGGCGACGCCGCCCAGGCGGATAACGACTTCCGCTACTCCTGGCTCCCGAAGCCGAGCAAGAACTCGTCGTGGCTCACCATCCACGACGAGGCCAGGCAGGGAACCCTCGACGGCCTCTTCGCCGGTGGCATGTCTGGCGTGACCATCGGCCCAAACTCGGGCCGGATGAGCGAGTCGCTCGGCAAGCTGAAGTGGCTGGTCGTCATGGACCCGCTGCCCACCGCCACGTCGGAGTTCTGGCGCCAGGAAGGCACCGACCCCAAGACGATCAACACCGAAGTGTTCTTCTTCCCCTGCACCCACTGGATCGAGAAGGACGGCAGCTTCGTCAACTCCGGGCGATGGGCGCAGTGGAAATGGAAGGTCCTCGACGCCCCCGGCGAGGTGAAGGACGACAACTGGATCCTGGGCCAGCTGTATCTGCGGCTCAAGGCCCTCTACGAGAAGGAGGGTGGGACGCTACCGGAGCCCATCCTCAACCTGAATTGGAACTACACCGACCCGGGGAACCCGTCGCTCGACGAACTCGCCCAGGAGATCAACGGGTTCGATCTCACCACCGGCCAGCGGCTCAAGGGCTTCGCCGACTGCAAGGACGACGGTTCCACCAGCTGCGGCGACTGGATCTACTCCGGGTCCTATCCGCCGGAGGGGAACCTCATGCAGCGGCGGGGGACGACGGACCCGACGGGTATGGGCTACTTCCACCAGTGGGCGTGGTCGTGGCCGTCCAACCGGCGGATTCTCTACAACCGGGCGTCGGCCGACGCAGCCGGGCAGCCGTGGGACTCGTCGCGAGCCGGCATCCGCTGGAACGGCAAGACCTGGGTCGGCGACGTCCCCGACTTCTCGCCGACATCGAATCCGTCGGAGGGCAAGGGCGCGTTCATCATGACGGGCGAGGGTGTCGGCCGGCTGTTCGCCCCCGGCACGCTCTGCACCGATGGGCCGTTCCCCGAGCACTACGAGCCGATGGAATCGCCCGTCCACAACGCGCTGTCGAAGCAGCAGAACGACCCGGCGGTGTTCCTCTACAAGGACGCCCAGGGCACCTTCGCCGCCGTCGATTCGGAGTTCCCCTACGTGGCCACGACCTACCGGGTGACGGAGCACGAGCACTTCGTGACGCAGAACGTGCCCTACCTGATCGAGGCCATGCCCGACTTCTTCGTCGAGCTGCACCCTGACCTGGCGAATGAGAAGGGGATCACCAACGGCGGCAAGGTGAAGGTCCGTTCCAAGCGCGGTGAGGTCGTCGGCATCGCCATGGTCACGAAACGGATCCCACCGCTCAAGGTCGGTGGGAAAACCGTGTACCAGATCGGCATCCCGGTGCACTGGCACTTCGCCTCCGGTAAGGGCACGGGCAGCGGGCAGATCCGTCCGACGCCGGAGATGGCCAACCTGCTCACCCCGTACGTGGGGGACGCCAACGTGCGAACGCCCGAGTTCAAGGGCTTCCTCGTCGACGTCGAGAAGGCATAGGGGGGAGGCGAGATGTCTACCGAACTCGGACTGTCGATCCGGCGGAAGTCCGCCACCCCGGCCGGTGCGACCGGGATCCGGCGGGACACCACCGAGATCGCCAAGGTCGTCGACATCGACCTCTGCATCGGCTGCAAGGCCTGCGAGGTGGCCTGCAAGGAGTGGAACGACCTCCCGGCCGAGGAGACGTTCAACTTCGGCAGCTACCAGAGCCACCAGGATCTGACCGCTGCCACGTGGGACCTGATGCGGTTCAAGGAAATCGAGCTCGACGACGGCGACATCGCCTGGCTGATCCGCAAGGACAGCTGCCTTCACTGCGACGATCCCGGCTGCCTTGCCGCCTGTCCGGCGCCGGGTGCCATCGTGCAGTACACGAACGGCATCGTCGACTTCAACCAGGAGAAGTGCATCGGCTGCCAGTACTGCGTGGCGGGCTGCCCGTTCGACATCCCCCGCTTCGACCAGAAGACCAAGAAGGTCTACAAGTGCACGCTTTGCGTTGACCGGGTCTCGGCCGGTCTGGAGCCGGCCTGCGTGAAGGCTTGCCCGACCGGGTCCATCAAGTTCGGTGGTAAGCACGAGATGCTCGACTACGCCGCCGGCAAGGTCGAGAAGCTCAAGGGCCGGGGCTTCGAGAACGCCATGCTCTACGACCCGTCGGGCGTGGGCGGGCTGCACATGATGTACGTCGTGCCCCGCGGCGACCGCCTCGAGGACTACGGCCTGCCGGCCGACCCGCAGGTGCCGGGGAACTTCTTCTCGGCGCTGGGCGTGCTCCGCAAGCTCGGGACGATCTCCGTGTGGGGTGGGTTGCTCGCCTCGGCGATCTTCTACCTGAGGACGGGACGGCGTCGCACCCCCTCGGAGGACGACGCCGTGGCCGAGGCCGAGCGCCTGGGCCAGGAGTCGTTCGGTGACGGCAACGGCGACCGATCCCGGGAAGGGACGCTGGTGGGCAGCTCCGGTGGCAACGGCGCCGACGGCGACGGAGCCGACGGCGGTAGCCCCAACGGAGGCGGCAACGGGGAGGCGCCGCCGTGGCAGACCGAGCGTCAGCCCCAGGAGGAGGACCGATGAGCACCGCTGTGGTGACCAACGGTGAAGTGGGCTCGGCGCAGGGGTTCGAGCGCTACACGTTCGTGGAGCGGCTGGTTCACTGGGCCGTCGCGTTCACGTTCATCGCCCTGATGCTCTCGGGCTTCGCTCTCGGTTACCCGCGGATGGCGTTCCTGTCGGGTCTGTTCGGGGGCGGGCAGACGATGCGGTTCCTCCATCCCTGGTTCGGTGTCGTATTCACCCTCGGGATCGTCTGGATGCTGGTCTCGTGGGCCCGTGAGATGCGGATGAACGACGGGGACCGGGCATGGGTCCGCAACATGAAGACCTACGCCGGCAGCGGCCACTCCGGGCTCGACGTCGGCAAGTACAACGCCGGTCAGAAGGGCTACTACTGGTTCTCGATCATCTTCGGGCTGGTCCTGCTCGTCAGCGGCCTTCCCCTCTGGTACCCCTGGATGCTGGGTTCGGGCCTGAACCAGATCGCCCGACTCCTGCACCACGCGGCGTTCCTGTTGATGATCGGCGGGTTCATCATCCACGTCTACATGTCGACCGTGATGTTCCCGGGCACCCTGTCGGCCATGACGACCGGCCGGGTCAGCCGGGCGTGGGCAGCGTGGCACCACCCGGCGTGGTTCCGGGTGCAGGACCGGCGCAAGTCCGGCGCCAGCCGGTGACAGTCACGGCGCCTCACAGCCTGTGACGTTCGGATCCGCGAACCGCCGGGGCGGCGGGCCCGGCGACTTCGCGGCGCGCCTCGGTCGGGTCGAGCGGCTCCTCTCGGCCAAGGGAGGAGCCGCCGGAGCGGCCGCGCCGCTGACCCTGCTGGGGTTGGTGCTGCGCTACCAGGCAGGTCGGGTGCCGGTCGCGACGGTGGTGACGGCCGCCGGCGCGGTGGCGGCCGGCGCCGAACTCCGCCTGGCCGCCGAACGGTTCCCGCTCCTCGACCTTCCCGCTGCGGTGGCACCCATCGCCGCCGAGATCCCGTTGGCTGTTGCAGCGCTCGGCACCGACCTGCCGGACCCGTTGCTGGCGGGGGGTATGGCCCTGACGGGGGCGACGGACGAGGAGCGGGAAGGACTGGTGGAGCAGTGGCTGGACGATCCGGCCACGCCCGAACCGGTGCTGGGGTTCTGGGTGCGCGTCGCCGGCGGGCCGATCCTCGAGGGGGGAAGAGCGGCGATCGCCACGCCGTCGCGCGACGAGTGGACCGGCGCCGCTTGCCCGGCCTGTGGCGGGCCGCCCCAGGTGTCGGTCATCGCCGAGGAATCGGGTGAGTTCATGGGCGGCTCACCCCGTTCGCTGGTCTGCAGCCGGTGTGCCGGCTGGTGGACGTTCCCCCGGGTCAAGTGCACCTGGTGCGGGGAGGGCGACCCGCGCCGGCTTCCCTCCTTCGTTCCCGACGAGCGCAAGGTCGCCCGTATCGACGGCTGCGAGACGTGCTCCAGTTACGTGAAGACGTTCGACCTGCGGGAAGCCGGCGGCATCGAAATGGTCCCCCTCGTCGATGACGTGGCCACCGTCTCGCTCGACCTCTGGGCCAACGACCAGGGTCTGGCCCGGCACATGGTGTCTTTCGCCGGGGTTTAGGAGTGCGCTGAAAAAATGCTCTGAATCCGAGAGCGACTGAATTTTTTCAGCGCGCTCCTAGAGCGAGGCAAGGTAGGCGAAGGGATCCTCGGCCGCTGGGGGGGAGATTCGGGGGGCGGCGATGGCGCGCCGCCGGCGACGGACGTACTCCAGTTCCGCCGGCCCGGCCGGGGCCGCACACCGCAGCAGCGAAGCCGTTTCCAGCACGGCTGTGTGGGCGACGGTGATGGCAGCTTCGTCGAGCGGCACCCTCGCCCAGAGGGCTTCGTAAGCGTCGACCAGGGCGGCGACGTCGGCATCGGACACGTCGATCGGCACTCCGCTCCGGCGGCGGACGTCGCTCCCGCCCGGACCCGCCGCGATGCGGATCACGGGGCACGGAGTCCAGGGGACGACGACTAGTTCCATACGGCCAGTATCCCGCTCTTCTGAGTTCGAAGGAGAGGTAGGCAAGGAGGTTGGCCCCGAATTGTCTGGTCCCAGGGGGTTCGGATTGCGCAGGCCGGGCGGAGGCTCCACTCTGGATAGATGGTGGCTGGGGTTCCCTGGAGGATCGAGGAGGGTGGCGGGCCTCTCGTCGCGTGCGCGGTGCACGCCGGGAACGAGGTGCGGTCCGAAGCGTTGCGGCACATGGCGATCCGGCGCCGCGAGCGATTCACCGAGGAAGACCCGTTCACCGACCAGCTCACCACTGTCGCCCCCACGTCGATCGTCGTGCACCGGTCCCGCTTCGAGGTTGACATGAACCGGGCCCGGGAGCGGGCCATCTACCGCACCCCGGGCGACGCCTGGGGACTCACGGTGTGGCGGGCCCCGTTGCCGCCGGCGGTGCGGCAGCGCTCGCTGCGGCTCTACGACCGGTTCTACTCCGACTTGTCCACCGTGCTGGCCCGGGCTGGCGCCGGCGGGCGGCCTTTCGTGGTCCTCGACCTCCACAGCTACAACCACCGGCGGGGCGGGTCCGATGCGCCCCCGGCCGACCCGGCTGGCAACCCCGAGATCAACGTGGGCACCGGGTCGCTCGACCGTGAGCGCTGGGGTGGTCTCGTCGACCGGTTCATGGCCGACCTCCGGACGGTCGAGGTGGCCGGCGGGCCGCTCGACGTGCGGGAGAACGTACGGTTCCGGGGCGGGCACCTGTCCCGCTGGGTCCACGCCGCGTTCCCCGGCCAGGCCTGTTGTCTGGCCGTCGAAGTCAAGAAATTCTTCATGGACGAGCGGACCGGCGAGCTCGACGAGGCCGTCTGGCGCGGGGTGCGGGAGGCGTTGGCGGCCACCGTCCCCGGTGTCCTCGACGAGATCGACCGGATGCAGGCCCGCCCCCTGCGGCGCCGGACCCCTGTCGTTGCCTGAGCGGCAGCTGTGGGGCTCCGATCTACCAACTGACGCAGTGACTTAGTAGGATTTCGGGCAATCAGGGCTATGCACCGACCCAGGTCCAGGAACGGGTCTGGTGTTCACTGGAATCAAGGGGGAGTTTGATCATGCTCAGCAGTCGAAGCCGCGGACTCACCATCGCGTTGGTCGCCGCCGCACTCTCGATCGTCGGCGTTAGCGCCAAGGTTCCCGACCGGCCCCAGAAGGGCATCGCTCCGCTGTGCCTGGCGGGCGCGCCGGCGGCTGAGTGCGAGGACGGGCCCGTTAGCTGACACAGGTCACGAGCCCATCCGGGCTCGGATCTGCAACAACCTGGAGAGGCGGCGGGAACTCCCGCCGCCTCTCTTCATTCTCTCGGCCGGTCGGCGGTGGCCACGGCCGGCATCTGCAGGCGGGAGCGCTGCACGATCACGAAGGGGCGGCGCTGCCAGTCGCCTGACGCGGGCCTTGCGGGCGGGTTACGTCTTGGCGAGTAACCGGTTGCGGACGGCGTCGTCAGCGGCGCAGTCGATGGCCGACCAGGCCAGGGCGATGGCGCCGTCGATCACAGCGCGGTCACCCGCGGGACTGGCGCAGTGGGCCGTGAACTCCGGCTGGTGGTTCACCGCCGGGTATGAGTTGATGCCGATCGCAGGGTGGATCGACGGGATGGCCAGCGACACGTTGCCCATGTCGGTCGAGCCGGCAGCCCGGGGGTCGAAGTGCGGGAAGGTGCGGCCGAGGGCTTCGGCGTTGCGGCGGTAGGCGGCGGAGAGGTCGGGGTCGTGGCGCATCTCGGAGTAGGGCTCGTGGCGGGGCGTCACCTCGAGGGTGGTGCCCGTCGCCAACGCCCCGGCCTCGAAGCAGCGCATGACCCGATCCCGCATGATCTCGAAGTCGGCCACGGTTTTGCCGCGGATGATGTACTCCGCCTCGGTGTGGGCCGGGACGATGTTGGGCGCCTCGCCGCCGTGGGTCACGATGCCGTGCACCCGGTCGCCGGCGTGGATGTGCTGGCGGAGGAGGCCGATGGCGACGCCGGCCACGGTGAGGGCGTCGGCGGCATTGCGGCCGAGCTCGGGGAAGGCCGAGGCGTGGGCTTCCTTGCCGTGGTACCGGATGCAGAACTGCTGGGCGGCGATGATCGGCCAGGCGACGATGTCGATCGGCGCGGGGTGGGTCATCATCGCCAGGTGGGCGCCGTCGAAGGCGCCGCCCTTGAGGAGGATGATCTTCCCGCCTCCGCCTTCCTCGGCCGGGGTGCCCATGACCCGCACGGTGAGGCCGAGGTCGTCGGCCACCTCGGCCAGCGCGACGGCGGCGCCGACCGAGGAAGCGGCGATGATGTTGTGGCCGCAGGCGTGCCCGATGCCCGGCAGGGCGTCGTACTCGGCGCAGACCACGACGTTGAGGGGACCAGAGCCAACCCGGGCCTGGAAGGCGGTGGGCAGGCCGCAGATGCCCGACTCGACATCGAAGCCGTACCCGGTGAGCGCTTCACCGAGCCAGGCGCAGGCCCGCTCCTCCTCGAACTTGATCTCGGGATGGGCGTGGATGCGCTGGCTGAGCTCGACCAGCTCACTCTCGACCCGCTCGAACGCCGCCCGGGCGGCGGCCTTCGGAGCGGACACGTCGGAATCGGCAGGCATTGCCGCGCAGCCTAATTGGGGGGAGGCAGGTGAAGCTCCCGAGCCTACGACCTACGACGGCTTGCCCGCGATGACGACCGCTTCGACCACCCGCGCGAGGGAGTCGGCCTGCAGGTCGGGCAGGGCGGTGTAGTGGGCTCCCATCGTCTCGGCGAGCTGGCGGGCCAGGCCGAGGCGGACGTCGCCGGTTTCGGCGTCGACCACGAGCGCTTCGATGCCGGCGGCGGCGATCTCGGTGGCGGCGCTCAGGGCCGCCGCGGTGGGATCGCCGGCTTGGCCGGCCGAGGTGGCCCGCCCATCGGTGACGACCACGATGACGGGGCGGCGGTCGGGCTCGCGGTGGCCGGCGGCCCGCACG